>CAYXVA010000078.1:0-6819 GCA_964467975.1 uncultured Oscillospiraceae bacterium
TCTTCTCATCCTTAGTCATCGGGCCGGGCTCCTGCTTTTTCTGCTTGATGTTCTCAAAGCCCTTCACATGCTCGATTTCCGGTTTGAAAATGAGGCATATAACGACCCAGGAAATGAGCGTCAGCACGATGGCCATCGGGTAGCCGATCGCCGTCCACTGCAGGAAGGATATGTTCTCGCCGCCGATGTTGTTGAGCAGGTTGATGGTGAGTATGTTCAGGCCGCTGCCCGCCGGGGTCGCGATGCCGCCTATCGCGGCTGAAATGGGGATGCCTATCATAACGGCCTTGCCGAACTTGCTCTTACCGGGCTCGCAGCCGCTTTCCTGGAGCATCGGGTATGCAATGCCGGCCAGGATTATGCACGTGGGGATGTCGACGAGTATGGACGAGATAAGGCAGCCGCAGAGCATTATGGCGAGCAGCACGTTTTTGCTCTTGGAGCCGAACATCGGAGTGATGTAAAGCGAAATCCTGTAGCCCAGGCCTGTGTCGATGAACACCTTGGCGATAATAAGCGCGCCCATGACGAAGAACATGGTGGCTATGCCGAAGTTCTGCAGCACCGAGGTGGTGTCCTGAATGCCCAGCAGCGCCGGGAGGAACATCAGGAAGCAGGAGGATATGCCCACGGGTATGAACTCGGTTACCCAGACATACACGCAGACTATCATTAGTATTATCGCCTTCCAGCCCGTCTCTGTCAAGCCGCTCGGCGGGGTTATCATGCTAGCGACTATGTAGAAAATTATGGCGACGGCGAGTTCAATATAGATCTTTGTGGCAGACCTCTTTTTGCTCATCGTTTTTCTCCCTTCTCATTTATAGCGCCGGATTGCTTATATTTCCGCCAGCTTCTCCAGGTATTCGTACCTCTCCGCGAAGTGACGGCCCGCATTTGCTATCTCTTCCTCGCTTGCGCCCTTGAAGCGCTTCTGCATGGCGAAGTACTTCTCTGCGTTGCCCAGTTCGGAGGGGCGGCGGCCGAGCTTGACCTTGCCGTCCTCGTACTCGAGCAGGACCCATGCGCCGCAGTTGATGGCTTCCCTGGCCACCTCTACCGTCTTGGCGGAGGGATATCCCCAACCGGTCGGACATGGGCTCATTATGTGCAGCACTCTGCATCCGACGACGTCCCTGGCCTTCTGTATTTTCTTGCGCAGGTCCGGGATGTTGGCGATGGAGGCGGTGGCGGCGTACGGCACATGGTGGGCCATGACTATCTGGATGAGGTCCTTGTTGTACACCTTTTTGCCCGCCGGTGTTGTTGTCGTGGAGGCCGCGAGCGGCGTGGAGCTGCTGCCCTGGATACCGGTGTTCATATACGCCTCGTTGTCGTAGCAGATATATAGTATGTTCTCGTTCCTCTCCATAGCGCCGCTGAGGGACTGGAGGCCGATATCCACAGTGCCGCCGTCGCCGGCAATGGCGACGACCTTCGTGTGGTCGTTACCCTGGTGCTTGAAGCCGTTTGCGATGCCGGTGGCGATAGCGGCCGAGTTCTCGAGGTTACCCTGAATGCCGGGGACTGTCACCGACGCCTCGGGGCCGGTGCCGGAGAATTGCGCCGCGCATCCGGGGGGGACAACAAGCACGGTGTCGTCTCCCATTATCTCCAACACGTTGCGGAAGATAACGTCTATCATGCAGCCCTGGCAGGTGCTGATTCCGGGGGACACGGCGCCCTTTGGCTGTACCTTGTATGTCAGCATGGCATATCCACCTCTCTTATGTTCATTGCGTCGTCTCTGACATCAAACCACGTGTTGCACGCGGATTCCTTGCCCTTGTATACGTCGAGCAGCTCGCCGAATATCTTGCGGAAGGAGCCGTCGGAGATATCGCGCCCGGCGATGCCGCCGATAAAGCCGAAAATCTTGCCGGTGCCCTCGCCGTAAAGCGCTGCCTTGACTTCAGAGCAGACAGGGCCCTGTGCGGCGCCCAGGCCGCTGGAGCGGTCGACTACGCCTATGACCTTTACATTCTTCAGCGCCTCTTTGACCTCCTCGGCCGGGAAGGGGCGGAACATGCAGATGCGCAGCAGTCCGGCCTTTATGCCCTGTTCGCGCAGCTGGTTGACCACATACTTGCCGGTGCCCGACATGGAACCTATCGTGACAACCGCGATGTCGGCGTCGTCGAGCATGTAGCTCTCCACCGTGTGCAATTCCCTGCCAAAGCGCTCCTTGTACTCGGCGAACACGTCCTTCGCAACCTTCGCAGCGCTCTTGAAGCCCATCATCTGCTGATACTTCATCTCAGTGTGTTCGGCCGTCGGGCACAGGTCGTTGATAAACATTACGTCCTTGGTATCGAGGTACATGTTGCGCCTGACATAGGGCTTGACAAAGTCCCAGGCCTCGTCGGCGGCGGGCGTGTCGACCCTCTGCATGGAGTGGGACAGGTAGAAGCCGTCAAAGCTGACCATTGACGGGGTGAGCACGTCCTCGTGCTCGGAAATCCTGTACGCGCAGAGCGTCAGGTCCAACACCTCCTGCACCGTGGCGCAGTAAAACTGTAGCCAGCCGGTGTCGCGCTCCGCCATCGTGTCGGAGTGGTCGCACCAGAGCGACCAGGGGGCGACCAGCGAGCGGTTTACAACAGGCATAACTATGGGCACACGGCAGCCGGCGGCTACGCCGCAGACCTCGTGCATGAGGGCCAGGCCGACGGAAGCGGTTGCAGTGGCGACCCTTACGCCGGTGAGCTGGGCGCCGACACATACGGACATGGCGGAGTGCTCGGACTCAACCCTGACATACTCGGCGTCTATACGTCCTTCGGCAACCTCGTCTGCGAGGTGCTCGGCTATGGAGCTCTGGGGGGTAATTGGGTAGGCCGCAATGACGCCCGGCCTTGCGAGCCTTATCGCCTCAACGGCCGCTCCGTTGCCATCAAACATCTTAACAGGCATCAGTCATCGCTCCCTTCCGGTATCATTTTCAGCGCCTTCTTCGGGCACTCGTTGGCGCATATTCCGCAGCCCTTGCAGTAGGTCCAGTCAAACGTGAGCGGACTGCCTTCTTTGCTCACGGTGATACATGCGGTCGGGCAATAGCGCGCGCAGGTGCCGCACCGTATACACAGCGCCTCATCCACGCTCGGGCGCTCCATGCGCCAGCTGCCTGTGTGCGCCGCCGACAGGATGTGGGAGCACGGCCCCAGAACCCTACGCTTTGACGGTGTGCTCATAGGCGTATTCTGCTGCATTTGCATTCTTTTCACCAACCTTTCCAAAGCTCTCTTTGACCGCGGCCATCACAGCCTCTATGCTGACGACGCCGGTCTTGGCCAGGGCTCCGAGCATCGCACTGTTCGGTATGTTCAGGCCGATATTTGCGATCGCCGCGCCTGTGGCGTCGCAGACATAAATGTTCTTAAAGCCGTATTTTTCCTTATAGCGTTTGACCATCTCATTACTGGCCGTGTTGAGTACTACGATTGTATCCGGAGTGCAGCCCTCACCCACGTCGACGTCCATATCGATGAGGTTTTCGTCAAACACCACGACTATATCCGGCTCGTAAACATAGCAGTTCAAAAGGACCGGTTTATCATCGACGATGATGTGGGCATAAACGGGTGCGCCGCGCCGTTCGTGTCCGTATGCGGGCACGGTTATTGCATACTCATCCTGGTGCACCGAAACGGCTATGGAGAGTATCTTCGCCGCGGTTACCGCCCCTTGACCTCCTATCCCATAGAATTTGATTTTTTGCATTTTCTATCGCCCTCCCAGTTCGCAGTATAAACCGTTAATTCGTGTATCGAATCAACTGCTAATAAATATAGCTTTCCTCCGTCATTTTGTCAATAAAATTGGGCCTCAAACGCGCGCCAGATTAGATATTTTCTAAATTCAACAAAACGCGTTCGCTTCGTTTAGCGAATGTGTAATTCGCATATTGAACTACAGTGCGATTTTATGGGACTCTGTGACTGGTCCGAGTAAAATTTGTAGTTCCATAACCTCGAGGTTTATGCTATAATCATTGAACAGGTTACAAAATGTTTAAGTTGAGGAATGGCAATGCAGGAGATTTCAAACGAAAAATACATACTCCACTCCGCTGCGAACACGCTGGATATACTGGATCTGTTGGCGCAGAAGGGCGAGCTGACCGTGCCCGAAATATCCCGGCTGACAGGTTTTACCAAGAGCTCGGTTTTCAGGATGCTGGCTACGCTTGAAAGCAGGAAATATGTGAAAAAATCCGCCGACGCCAAATACAGCCTGGACGTCAAACTTATGATACTTGGCAACTCGGTGATAGAGCGCCTGGATGTGATACGCTTTGGCCACCCGATGCTCATGGAGCTCACTAACCGCACCGGCGAGACCTCGCACCTTGGCATCCTGGACGGGGATATTTACGTCCGCGTGGTTGATAAGGTGCTCAGTCCGTCCACCATACGCACGGACTCGTATGTGGGCTTTGGACGCCAGGCCCATCTCATGGCCTGCGGCAAAGCCATACTGGCCTTCAAGCCGAAAGAGTTTATAGACGCCTATATACGCGTAAACAAATTCACCCCGCTCACGGACTACAGCATTACGAGCGCAGGGCAGCTGCTGCTCGAGCTGGAGGTCACACGTCAGCGGGGCTACGCCATCGACCGCGAGGAGAGCGAATACGGGCTGTTCTGCATAGGAGCCCCGATTTTTGACGTCAACAAAAACGTGATCGCCGCCGTGAGCATATCCGGGCCCGCCGACAAACTTTGATACCAACCTCCCGTTTGTGCTCGAAACCGCGGAAAAAATTTCGTCATATATCAACTGAGGGCACAAAAACGGCCCCGGAGAATCTTCTCCGGGGCCGTTTTTCAGTTCAGGTGTCATTTGAGTCCGCCGTGCTTTAAAATGTCGCCGAGCAGCTGCTTTGTGCACTCTACGATTTCCAGTATTCCAGCCTTTCCAGGCTCGTCATAGTGGATGCCGCAGGCCACTGTCACGGTGGCCGCCAGCCGTTCGGCAAGTGCGCGCGCGAACATGTCGCCGACCACATCGTCCCGATGATGGGGCAAGAGCAGCGTGCTCTGCCGCAGCTCGCCGTCCTCAAAATACGCCGTGCTCACGCTGCCGATGTGCGGCGCGCACCCTCCGGTTATGCTGACAAGCCAATCCCCGCCCATGCGCGTAAGTTCCGCCCTGACGGGATAACTCAAAACCTCTCGCGTAAATTCCAAGCTGATTTCTCCTTTTCGTCGTAGTCCTTTTTGCCGTGCAGACATTATACATCAAACGCCCGCGCATTCAAAGCGCTTCCTCAATTTGCCGCGATACGCCCCCCGGCAAACTCCGTCGACAGTTTTGCGCTTGACAGATTCGGGCGGGTTTGCTATACTATAACAGCGTTATATAACACCGCTATATCGGAGGTGCAGCATGTCCCCTGAGTCTACCCTGGAGCGCATACATCAGGCCGCCCGCAAAGAGTTTCGCGCCCGCGGCTTCCGGGACGCGTCCCTTCGCAGCATCGTGAAGTCCCTTGGAATGACCACCGGCGCTTTTTACGGCTATTACAACAGCAAGGAAGAGCTGTTCGCGGCCCTGGTCGGCAAGCACTACGACTACCTCATCGAGCGCTTCCGCCGGGCGCAGAACGAGTTTGCCGAGCTGCCGCGAGAGCGCCAGCCCGAGGTACTGGGCGACATCTCCGGTATGTGCATGTTCGACATGCTCCACTACGCCTACGAGCACTTGGAGGACTGTCAACTGTTGCTGTGCAGCTCGGAGGGTACCCGCTTCGCCGGGCTCATCGACGAGATGGTCGAAATCGAGGTTGAAGCCACGCACGCATATCAGGAGGTGCTTAAGGCCCTGGGCCGTCCATCGCCGGAGATCGACCTGCGGCTCGAGCACATACTCATAACCGGCATGTTCCACACCTTTTTCGAGCTAATCATACATGAAATGCCGCTGCCGGAGGCCGAGAACTACCTGAACGAAATGCGCGCGTTCTACACCGCCGGCTGGATGAAAATTATGGGGCAGTAATGCTCTATAATTTTTGTCAATTGGTTAGCGTTCGCTAACCAATTTAGACATACGAGGGCCCGCGCTGCACCCTTCGTATCATACAAGTTCACCGTCAAAGGAGGAGTTTCCTGTTGAAAAAGCAATCCAATCTCTCGCGCCTGCTCGGATACGCGGGCAAGCACAAGTACCTGACGTACGCCTCGTGGGTGCTGTCCGCCGTCAGCGCCCTCATCGCGCTGGTGCCCTACTGGTATATCTGGCGCATCATCCAGGAGGTGCTGGCGGTTGCACCGGACTTTGCCCGCGCCCAGGGCCTTGTCCGCAACGGCTGCATGGCGGTCCTGTTCGCGGTAATCGCCGTACTGGTCTACATTGCCGGGCTCATGTGCTCGCACATGGGCGCGTTCCGCATCGCGACGAATCTGCGCATAGCCGCGATGGAGCACATCGTGAAGCTGCCGCTCGGGGCGGCGGAGACGTTCGGCAGCGGAAAGCTGCGCAAGATAGTCAACGAGTCCAGCGCGGCCACGGAGACCTATCTGGCGCACCAGCTGCCCGACCGCGCCGGCGCGATAGCCACACCCTGCGGCCTTCTGGTGCTGCTCTTCGTGTTCGACTGGCGGCTGGGGCTTTTGAGCCTGGTGCCGGTGCTTCTGGGCTTTGTTATCATGATGACTATGACCGGCTCCAGGATGCAGCAGAAGATGAAGGAGTACCAGAACGCGCTCGACGACATGTCCAACGAGGCGGTTGAGTATGTGCGCGGCATCCCGGTCGTCAAGACCTTTGGGCAGACCATATTCTCCTTCAAGAAGTTTAAGGGCTCCATCGACCGCT
>CAYXVA010000079.1:0-3049 GCA_964467975.1 uncultured Oscillospiraceae bacterium
AGGTGTTTTCACCGGCCATTCTGGGCAATGGTACGCTGCACAAGTATCTCCTCTATATCGACAATCGTTTTCCGTATATACATCAGAATTTCCTGACCATACACCTCGGCACGTCATACAGCGTCAACAAGGGTGTGGATGCCTTCGACACGATGGTGCAGCCGCAGGGCAACTATGTGCGCTCCACGACGTACTACCCGAGCGGCGCGGTGGAAGAGAGCGCCGACAATCTGCACACGGCCACCTACCTGGCCGGCTCGCGCGACCTGAACCTCGTGTACGCGCGGCTCTATGACGACGACTACACCAACGTGTCGCTTGTAAAAGACAGCGGCTCGCGCATGTATTACTCGTTCATAGTCAGTATCATCGCCTCGGCGCTGGCATATATCATCGGTCTGCCGCTCGGCATACTCATGGCGAAGAAGAAGGACACGTGGGTCGACAGCCTAGGCAACGCGTACGTCGTAATAATCATGGCCGTGCCGGGGCTCGCCTACATGCTCATGCTCAAGGCCATAGGCAACAAGCTGGGCCTGCCGACGACATTCTCGCTGGACAATCCGACGTGGCTGATGTACATAATGCCCATCGCCTCCTCGGCCATAGGCGCAATCGCCGGCGAGATGAAGTGGATGAGACGCTACATGGTCGACCAGATGAATTCCGACTACGTCAAGTTCGCCCGAAGCGAGGGCTTGAGCGAACGCGAGATTTTCACAAAGCACATTTTCAAGAACGCTGCCATACCTGTGGTCCACGGCATACCGGGCGCGATAACCGGCGCGCTCTCCGGAGCCATCATCATGGAGCAGGTTTACCTCATACCCGGCGTCGGCGGATTGCTGGTGCAGGCCATAGGCGCGTATGACAACGCGGTCATCGTGGGCGTCGCGCTGTTCTACGGCATATTGTTCATCGTGTCCGCAATTTTGGGCGACATACTCATGGCAGTTATGGACCCGCGGATTTCCTACACATCTAAAGCGAGGTGAGTTGAGATGGCAGCTGTAACGCAAGAAGAATTTATACGCCTGGACGACACCGGCTTTACCGACGCCGAGCTTTTTGAGCGCGTGCCGCAGGACGAGGCCGCAGTGGAGAAAATTACGGCTCCCCGCTATTCATACTGGCACAGTGTGTTCAGGGTGTTTTTCCGGAAAAAGACGAATATCCTCATACTCGTGCTCTTTGCCGTTATCATCGCTTTTACATACGTGTACCCGGCTGTCATGGGCTACGACCGCTACGGCAACATCATGGACTCCGGCGCCAAGCATCTCACGCCGTTGGCGGCGATTGAGAAGTTCGGCTTCTCGATACGCTGGATATTCGGCACCGGCGCCTCCGGCCAGTCCACGTTCGACTCGATGTGGTACGGCGCGAGGATATCCCTCTCGCTCGCCTTCCTCTGCACGATTATCAACTTCTCGATAGGCATTGTTGTCGGCGCAATCTGGGGATTTTCCAAGAAAGTCGACCTCGTCATGAACGAGATACGCAACGTCGTCGGCAACGTGCCCGGCACGCTTATCATTTCCGTGTGGGTCCTGGTTTTCTCGCCGAGCTTCGGTACTCTGCTCTTCGCCATGTGCGTCACCGGCTGGATAGGGATAGCGTACTCGCTCAGGACTCAGGTCATCATCATACGCGACCGCGAGTACAACCTCGCCTCGCGCTGTCTCGGTTCCTCCACTGTGCGCATAGCGGTGAAGAACATTTTGCCGTTCATGATCAGCTTTATCGTCACCGTCATGGCGACCCAGATCCCGGCATACATAGCCTCTGAGGCGTTTTTGAGCTATATCGGCCTCGGCATATCCGACACGACGCTCGGCAAGATACTGTACAACTCCCAGAGCGCCATGGTGACGCCCGGCTGGGGCTGGGAGTTCTGGTGTCCGGTTATGCTCAGCGCGTTCATCTCTGTCGTGCTGTTCCTGATAGGCCAGAACCTCGGCGACGCCGCCGACCCGAGAACGCATATGTAACGGGGGAGCGGAGCTATGGACGACAGGAAAGTATTATTGTCCATTAAGGACTTGTATGTCAAGTTCCACGTCCGCGGCAGGGTGCTGACCGCCATACGCGGCGTGTCGCTGGACATATATGAGGACGAGTCCATCGCGATTGTCGGCGAGTCCGGCTGCGGCAAGAGCGTGCTCACCAAGACCTTTTCCGGCATGCTTGACAACAACGGCTTCATCGACAGCGGGGACATCATCTTCAACGACGATTCGCTCACCGATGTGTCGTTCGTCGTCGGCGCCGGGGCGATAGCCAAGGCCGAGGAGAGGCTCAACGAATATTCGAAGCTGGAGCTCGGAGCGGCGACCTACCGTGAGACAAAGGAGCTCGAAAAAGACCGGAAAGAGCGCTTTGCGCTCAGCGCCGAGGACGAGGAGGCCTTTGAAAAGGAGCGCAGTGAGCTCATATTCCAGCGCACACAGCTGCAAAACCATAAGCAGACGCTCGACCGCTCAAGAGAGAAGAAAGAGATAAAGGAGGCGTCGTGGAAGATATCCGAATACGACGCCAAGCTCACAGAGCTTGAGCGCCGCAGGAAGGCCACTATCCGCGAGCATACAGCCAAAACCAAGGCGGACGCGGCCTATAACAGCGAGTACAACGCCCGTATGGCCGCGCTCAAGGAGCGCTACGGCCGCGAGTGCGCCGGAGAGATTTCACCCGAGACCCGCTCGCGCAACAAGACCCTCGCCAAGGAGATATGCCTCTCGCTGGGACGCTATCCCAAGCACGGACGCTGGAAAGTAGAGCGCAAGCTCTACGCCGCCATAAAGAAGGCCATGACCATCGGCGCAGACCTCACCGACGACGCGCAGCTCAACGGCATCTTTGAAAACGCGCTCTTCCGCGTGAAATATTTGGACGAGGAGGGCGGCAGGCTGCACGGTAAGCTGGTGCTCAACCTCGCGCGCAGCGAGTGCGTGAACGATTGGACCAAGATACGTGGCCAGAAAATAGCCACGATATTCCAGGACCCTATGACTTCGCTCAACCCGATAATGACCATCGGCAAGCAGATAAC
>CAYXVA010000079.1:3059-6804 GCA_964467975.1 uncultured Oscillospiraceae bacterium
TCATAATGAAGCACCAGAACGTCTCCGAGTTCGAGGCGCGCAAGCGCGCGATAGTGCTCATGAAGAAGGTCGGCATCCCGAACGCCGAAAACCGCTTCGACGACTATCCCTTCCAGTACTCCGGCGGCATGCGCCAGCGCATAGTTATAGCTATCGCGCTCTCGTGTCAGCCGAAGATACTGATATGCGACGAGCCGACGACCGCGCTGGACGTGACCATCCAGGCCCAGATTATAAAGCTGATAAAGGAGTTCCACTACACGATAGTGTTCATAACGCACGACCTGGGCGTCGTGGCGAACGTGGCCGACCGCGTGGCGGTGCTCTACGCCGGGCAGATAATCGAGCTCGGCACGGTCGAAGAGGTCTACTACGACCCGCGCCACCCGTACACCTGGGCGCTGCTCTCGTCTCTGCCGCAGCTCATGGACAGGGGCATGAAGCTATATTCGATAGCGGGTACGCCGCCGAGCCTCTACAACGAGATAGTCGGCGACGCCTTTGCGCCGCGCAACCCGTACTGTCTGCGCGTGGATACGCTCCGTGAGCCGCCGATGTTCAAGGTGTCCGACACGCACTACGCCAAGACCTGGCTGCTCGACCCGCGCGCACCCAAGGTGGAGATGCCGGAGATAATCCACGACATACACGGCACCCTGATGAAAGTGTTCAACATATAGGAAAGGGCGACTGCTATGGCTAAAGAAAAGAATAAAATGGCCCTAGACGACAGCGCGAGCCATTTGCCGGAGCACGGCCCTGTTGCTGACGAGGGCAGGGAGGTCCTGCTCTCGCTCAAGCACGTGGATATCAACTTCGGCAAGGGCGAGGGCATGGTTCGCGCCGTGCAGGACGTGTCCTTCGACGTGTACAAGGGCGAGACTTTTTCCCTCGTGGGCGAGTCCGGCTCGGGCAAGACCACGATAGGCCGCGCAGTAATCCGCGCAAATACCTGTTCGAGCGGCGAAATTCTGTACAAGGGCGTGCGAATCTCCGGCAAAATCCCGCACAGCCTCGACCGCGAAGTCATACGCAACATCCAAATGGTGTTCCAGGACCCGGCCGCGTCGCTCAACGAGCGTGCGACGGTGGACTATATCATCTCCGAGGGCCTCTACAACTTCCACCTGTACAAGAACGAGGCCGACCGTATCCGAAAGGTTGAGAACATAATAGAAGCCGTCGGTCTGCTGCCCGAGCACCTGACGCGCTATCCGCACGAGTTCTCCGGCGGACAGCGTCAGCGTGTGGGCCTGGCCCGCGCCATGGTCATGGAGCCGGAGCTCGTCGTGGCCGACGAGCCGATAAGCGCGCTGGACGTCTCCATACGCGCGCAGATACTCAACCTCATGAACAAGTTCAAAGCCGAGCAGGGCACCACCTACCTCTTTATAGCGCACGACCTCTCGATAGTCCGCTATATCTCCGACCGCATAGGCGTCATATATAAGGGCAAAATAGTCGAGATTGCGAGCTCCGACGAGCTGTTCAACTACCCGCTCCACCCTTACACGCGCTCGCTGATATCCGCTATACCGCTGCCCGACCCGCAGCTGGAGAAGAACAAGGTGCTCTTCACCTACGACCCGAGCCAGCACAACTACGACGAAAACTCACAGCCCGAGCTGGTCGACATCGGCCACGAGCACTTCGTCTACGGCAGCGCCGAGGAGATAGCCGAGTACAGGGCCATACGTGAGCACGGCGTGCCGCTCAAGACGCTCTCGATTGTGGGCGTCAACACCGACCCCGAGACCGTCGCGGACAAGACCGGCGAGGACCTGGCTACCCGCGAGGTAATACTCGACCGCCCCATACACGACACAGGCAGCGCCTGGTACGCGATATTTTCCTTCATCCTGCCAATCTTCGGGCTTATCGCGGCCTATGTATTCCGGCGGCACAACTACATACGCAACTTCAAGGCCTGCCGCAAGGGCGCCCTGGCGTGTTTTGCCTTCCTGGGAGCGCTGCTCGCCTTGCTGGGCGTGTTCATACTAATCGCAGTGTTGTAGTAAATGAAGAAACGCTCTGCCTCAAACGACAAACCCGTGGTAGACAAAGTTGTCCACATTCAATTGCCCGAGGGCAGGATAAAGCTGCGCGTTGTGCTGCTTATCCTGCTCATCGTGCTGGCTGTGGCTTCATTTGCATTCGGCGTCAACAGCCTGGTGAGCACAGATGCCGGGCTGCAGGAGATAACCGTCCTCAGTGGCGAGATGAACGCCGGGGGCGACTTCACCTTCTACTACAACCTCGGCTACGGCGGCGCCAACGCCACGGACGAGCGGCGCGAAGTGCGCTCGCTCTATACCCAGGCGGCCACCGACGCCTTCGAGATTTTCAGCGCGGACGTCGAGGTCGAGGACCGCTGCAACATCTGGTACATCAACCAGCACCCCAACGAGGAGATAACCGTGGACGATGCGCTCTATGACGCGCTCTCGCTGCTCGCCGGGAGCGGTACGCGGTATCTGTATCTCGCGCCGCTGTACGAGCAGTATTACGCGCTCTTCCAGTGTCAGGACGACGGCGAAGCGGCGCAGTACGACCCGCGCATCGACTCAGCACAGGGCGAGTTTTTCTCGGACGCCGTCGAATACACCGGCGACCCCGCGCAGGTGAACGTGGAGCTGCTGGGTGAAAACAAAGTGAGGCTGAATGTCTCGGACGCATACCTGAGCTTCGCCGAGACCAACGCCGTGACGCGCTTCATAGACCTTGCGTGGCTGAAAAACGCCTTTATCGCCGACTACATCGCCGGAGAGCTCGCCGCGGCGGGCTATACCCATGGCGCTCTTTTCAGCAGCGACGGCTTCATGCGCTGCCTGGACGGCGAGACGGGCGCGGAATACTCCCTCACGTTCTCGCACCGGGAGGGCCAGACCGTTACGGAAATGGCGGCTTTGCAGTTTGCCGGCACGGTAAGCATGGTATATCTGCACGACTACCCGCTCTCAAACGGAGGCTCGGGCGACTACTATGTCTACGCGGACGGCACAATCCGCTCGCCGTTCCTCGACCCCGCCGACGGGCTTGACCGCACGTGCGTGCCCGAGCTCGCCGCGTATTCCTATGAGCTCTCCTGTGCGGAGATAGCGCTGCTGCTTGCGCCGGAGTATATAGCCGGTTCCTTTGCCCTGGACGGCTTGGAAAAACTAGAAAATTCAGGCGTTTTGGTGTATTATGTCCAAGACGGGACGCTATGCTGTACTTCCGGCTGACAAGGGCGGATGAATCTGCCGCTTTACCGCCTCAAAGTACACAAGCCCGCCTGGTGTGTAAGGGCCCAGGGGCGCAGCATATGACAAAATTGTAAAGAGGGTATTGACATTATACCCGTCCGGGGTATACTATAAAGTGCCCCTGATGGGTATCCGGAACGGAAGGAGTTCATCATGGGAGAAGAAAAGCAATGTTGTTGCCATAGGACTAAGGAGCGCACTCCGGAGGAGTACAAGAAACTCATACACCGGCTCAACCGTATAGAGGGCCAGGTGCGGGGAATCCGCGGCATGGTGGAAAAGGGAGCATACTGCCCCGATATTCTTATACAGTCTGCGGCGGTGACGGCGGCGATGAACGCCTTCAACCGCGAGCTTCTTAGCGACCATATCCGCACCTGTGTGGCTCGCGACATCCGCGAGGGCAACGACGACACCATCGACGAACTGCTGAAAACCTTGCAGAAGTTGATGAAGTAATCGCAACAGGGAGGTAGAAGGTATCGTATGAAGCAGTATAC
>CAYXVA010000080.1:0-4844 GCA_964467975.1 uncultured Oscillospiraceae bacterium
CATGCTGATGCGCTTCTGCAACCTGTACATCGATTAAGCCCCATGTCGAGAGGCCACCCTTTTGGGCGGCCTCTTTTCTGCGTTTGGATGAAACTTATGCGCGGCCTTTTGCGTCTATAATATGCAAGCATACCACCGGGAGGGGTTAGCATGAAGAAACTGCTGTCCGTTATACTTTGCCTCGCACTTGTGCTCTGCGCGCTGCCGTCGCTCGCACTGGCCGCGGGCGCCGGTGTGAGCGTGTCCAATATGGACGAGCTGAGCGCGGCCATAGCCGCCGCCTCGCCGGGCGACACGATAACGCTCGCGTCAGGCACGTACGCGCCCGCCGGCGGCGTGCTGACGATTGACAAAGCCGTGAACCTCACGAGCTCAGGCGAGACCTATGCCGAGTTCAACGGCGCGATAGTCTACGACCTCGCGAATGACTCGCGCGGCTACCGCGTGGAGGTCAGCCGGATAAAATTCTCTGCCGTGAATAACCAGCAGTGCGCGCTTGCGCTTACCTCCGGGCGCGGCTGGGTGCTCGCCGTGGAAAATTGCAGCTTTGACGGCTGGATGTACGGCGCGGCCATTTACCCCGACTGCCGCAGCTGCAAGCTCGACGTCTACGACTCGGACTTTGACACGTTCTGCGCCGTCAGTGTCGCAGCCGTGAACGGCAACGGCATACAGCGGCTCATGCCGGGCGCGTCCGGGCTCTACGAGTACAACAAGTACGACAACTCCGGCCACAGCGCCTATTATTACGACTACGACGCCACTGGCAAGCTCGACACGGGCTACGCCCTCGCCGACTACGCCCCCGCCGGGCAGATAACCGCGGAAAGGCCCTATCAGGCGAGAATAGGCGACCACTTCTACGCCTCGCTCGACGCCGCGCTCAAGGCCGCGAAGAGCGGCGACACTGTCTATGCCCTGCGCGGCGTGGAGTACGATACGCCCGTCACGGTCACAGTCAAGAGCGGCGTGACGCTCGACGTGGACGCGAACGCGTATCTCTTCGAGAGCGTTGTGAACAACGGCGCGCTCATCAACAGGGGAGTGATACGCGGCGGCGTCACGAGCGAGGGCGAGACGCGCGTGCTGGCGCGGGCGATGCCGAAGCCTAAGTCGCTGACCGTGACCGTGACCGACACCTCCGGCCGCGTATATGAGCCCGAGAGCGGCACGCTCGATTACCTGCTGCCCGAGGGGAACTACACCTTCACGTTTTCGGGCGACGGCTATTACACCTCGGCCCAGACAGTGACCATCGCCGCAGCGAGGGCGCAGATTGTGACGGCGGATGTGTCGCAGCGCCTGAGCTTCTCCGATGTGAGCAGCGCGGACTGGTTTTATGAGGACGTGTTCAACGTCTATTCCAGCGGCCTTATGGGCGGCGTGAGCGACACGTCCTTCGCGCCGAATCAGCCGGTCACGCGCGCCATGGCCGCGACGATAATCTACCGCCTCGCCGGTGAGCCGGACATGCCCGAGGCTAACTGGGGCTACCCCTACGCCGACGTCGACGCGAACAGCTGGTACGCCACGGCGGTGTACTGGGCCCGGCTCAACAAGATTGTAAACGGCACAAGCGACGACGCGTTTTCGCCCAACGCTCCCGTGACGCGCGAGCAGCTCGCGGCGATGCTGTACCGCTACGCCGCTTTCGCGGGCATGGACACCTCCGATAAGGGCGGCTACAGATCCTTTGCCGACGCGAAGAGCGTGAGTGCCTGGGCCGTCTCGGCGGCGAGCTGGGCCTCCGAGCGCGGGATAATAACCGGCACCGACGGCAACCGCTTCGACCCACAGGGCAGCGCCACGAGGGTGCAGCTCGCGGCAATGCTGGTGCGCTTCCAGGCCTTGAAAGGCTGAACCGGGCCTCTTGCCCCGGCGCATTTGTACGGCGGCGCGCGATTTACACAATTTGAGCCCGCTCGCCAAACTTCGATTGATTTTGCGCTGGGGTTGTAGTATGATAGTTTGCCATGGAGGCAACTACATGAAGAATTCAAGCTGGAAACTTGCCGCCGTCGTGGGAGCCGTGGTATTGGCCCTTGCCGCCGCGGCGGTGGCGATAATAGTTACAAACCGGGACAGCGCGCCGGAAGGCGGGCTGCCGATAATAGTCGCTCAGAGCCCGGACGTGACCGCAACGCCTGAGCCGGAAGCTGAACCGAGCGCCGAGCCCGAGCCCACGCCAACGACGCCGAGCGCGCCGGAGCGCGTCACGTTTGTCGGCGACTCTATAATGGTCGCGGCCGAGCAGGCACTGTACGACGTGATACCCAACTGCGTGGTCGACGCGAAGGAGGGAAGGCAGCTTGTCGAGGCTATGGACATCCTGCGCCGGCTCGAGAGCGAGGGACAGCTCTACGAGACCGTGGTTATTGGCCTCGGCTCGAACAGCCCGTTCCCGATTGAGGACGGCGAGGAGGTGCTCGACTTTCTCGGCGAGGAGCGGACCGTCTACTGGGTGACGTGCTACGGGCGCTATCTCGACTGGCAGGACGAGGTCAACGAGCTTATCTACGCGCTTGACGAGGAGTATGACAACCTGCACGTGCTGGACTGGAGCGCCGTTGCGCCGGAGAACCCGAGCTGGATACGCACGGACGACGGCATACATCTTACGGCTGACGGCACAGTTGGCTATGCCAGGTTCGTGGCCGATGGCCTCGTCTATACCCTGGACGACGAAGAAGAATAAGCGAAAGCCCCGGAGCGCATGCCCCGGGGCTGATTTTTGCTTTTTTACTCGGCCGCGCCGCCCTGCTGACCGCCGGGCTGTCCGCCGCCGTCGCGGCGGTGGCCGCGGCGGCTCTTGCGCCTGGGCCTGGACGGCTGCTGCGCGCCTCCGGCGGCTTTGCCGCCCTCCGGCGTGTGCGCGTCGTCGCGACGCTCGCGCTTTTGACCGCCCT
The DNA here is from genome assembly GCA_964467975.1 of uncultured Oscillospiraceae bacterium. Classification (GTDB taxonomy): domain Bacteria; phylum Bacillota; class Clostridia; order Oscillospirales; family Oscillospiraceae; genus Scatomorpha. The sequence continues at coordinate 2,907 of CAYXVA010000080.1, forward strand.
CGCCACGCTCGCCGCGCTCACGGCGTTCTCCGCGCTCGCGCCTCTCGCTGCGCTGCTGCGCTTCGCCGCTGTCGGGCTGCTTTTCGCGCTTGGGCCCGCCGCTCTTGCGGCGGCTGCGGCTCTTACGGCGCACGCTGGCGACGTTCGGTCGCGTGTTATCCGCCGCGGCGGATTCCGCCGCCTCGACCGGCATATCAGCCGCCTCATCGCCGCTCTCGGCCGGTTCCGGCTCGGCGCGCTGGAGCACGTGCACCGGCGCTTCGCCATTTTTGGGCCTGCCTCCGGGCACGGTGGCAACCTCGTCGCCGTTGTAGGTCTTTATGACCGCCTCGCCGTCGCCGTCGAGCTTGACCTTGACGATGCCACGCAGGATGTTGACCTGGGTTACGGTGCCAAAACCGGCCGGGGTCTCAACGAAGGCCCCATTTTTGGGCACAGCCTTGACGAGCGACTCGTAGGCGTCCTCTTCATACCTCAGGCAGCACATGAGTCTGCCGCAGGTGCCGGATATCTTGGCCGGGTTGAGCGAGAGCGACTGAGTCTTGGCCATCTTGGTGCTGACGGGGTGGAACTCCGTCAAAAACTGGCTGCAGCACAGCGGGTGGCCGCAGATGCCTATGCCGCCGAGCATTTTTGCCTCGTCGCGCACGCCAATCTGCCGCAGCTCGATGCGGCTGCGGAACACTCCTGCGAGGTCCTTGACCAATTCACGGAAGTCGACGCGGCCGTCGCTGGTGAAGTAGAAGGTTATCTTGTTGCCCTCAAAGCTGCACTCCACGTCCACGAGCTTCATGTCCAGCTCGTGCTCGGCGACCTTCGCACGGAAAATCTCACGCGCTTCGCGCTCGCGCTCATGGTTTATATCCTGTACGCGCCTGTCGTTGTCCGTGGCGACGCGCACAATGGGGCGGATAGGGGGGACGACCTTCTCGTCGGAGACATAGTGATTGCCCGCGACGCACTGGGCGTACTCGAGGCCCTTGCTGGTCTCAACGATGACGTCCTCGCCGGGCTTGACCTTTAAGCCGTTGGCGTCAAAATAATACGCCTTCCCGCGTCCTTTGAATTTTACGCTTACTACTTCGGTGACGTTGTTATCTTCGTACAATGCAATTCCTCATTTCTCTATGCCGTCCACGGCGATGAGCCCGAGGACGGACTTGACGCCGACGTTATGCCGCAGATAGACGCTGCAGCGCTCAAAGAGTGCGTCAAGGTAGATGCAGCGCTCCCTGTCAAGTGACACCTGGGCCTTGCCCAGCAGCACGTCGGCCAGCTTTTCGCGCGCGGCACGCACCATTGCCGCACAGCGTCGCGAGTCCATGCCCTCATGCGATGTGCACCAGAGCAGCAGCTCGCTCCTGGAGCCGGATGAGACCGCGTTCAGCAGCTCCAGCGCGTCGGAGGCGGCCTCGGCGCTCTCTTCGGCGTCCGCGTTGGCGCGGATAATTTCGCAGCGGGAGCGTACCGTCGGCAGCAGCAGCGCGCTGTTTGACGCGCAGAGTATGAACGCCGCCGTCTCGGGCGGCTCCTCCAGCAGCTTCAAAAGCGCGTTCTGCGCCTGCGTATTCATGGTGTCCGCGTCCTCGATGACATACACCTTGCGCCGGCCCTCGTTCGGCATTACCTGGGCGGAGGCGGCGATACCGCGCACCTGGTCGACAAGCAGCTCGCGCCGCTTCCGGCCCTGGCTGTCCAGGCCGGGGGAGACGGTTATGATGTCCGGGTGAATGCCGGCGAGCGCCTTCCGGCAGGCCTTGCAGTGCCCGCAGGGCTTTTCCGGCGCGCCGTCCGACTCGCAGAGCATCGCCGCGGCGAGCGTTGAGGCGAGTTCGCTTCGCGCTTTTTCGCTCATCGAAACCGCTATATATGCGTGGGAGAGCTGTTCTCCGGCTGGTATGCGCAGTGGTTCCCTATTTATATTTTACCCTTCACCCC
>CAYXVA010000080.1:4854-6393 GCA_964467975.1 uncultured Oscillospiraceae bacterium
GTATGGGTGGGAGTGGTGTAGGGAGAGAGGGATGCTCAGGGCGGCCACCGTTACATTATAAATAAAATCCCCGACATAGTCAACAGCCTTTCCCAGCCGTTGCGCGCCGAATTTTCAGTCATTATACCACAACGAGAAATAGCTTTCAACTATGGCGGCTGATGCTTTATAAGTATTTGCTATTTCTCAGGCTTGGGGATATACTTTATGGCACGAAAAGGGCGCATTGCGACGCGCTGTGATTAAGGGAGGAAATAACCATGGAATACCGCAAGCTGCCCCGAGGGCTGGAAATGGTGAGCGTCCTGGGCCTCGGCAACAGCTCAATGGGCGGCTCGGGTGCGTATGAGACCGAGGCCACGGTCGCACTGGCGCTGGAAAACGGAATAAACTACTTTGACATGGCTGCGGCCGACGCCGTGCCCTTTGCCGCTTTCGGCGCCGCCGTGGGCTCGGCGAGGGACAAGGTGTACTACCAGGTGCACTTCGGCGCGCTCTACGACTCGGGCGTTTACGGCTGGACGCTGGAGCTCGAGGACATAAAGCGCAGCGTCGACTGGCAGCTCAAAAACCTCAGGACCGACTACATAGACTTCGGCTTCATCCACTGCATAGACGAGGATTCGGACCTCGACACGGTCATAAGCGAGGGCACGGTGGACTATCTGCACCAGCTCAAGCGCGACGGCACGGTGCGCTATATCGGCATGTCGACGCACACGCCCGCCGCGGCCATGCGCGCGCTGGACATGGGATTGCTCGACGTCATGATGTTCTCAATAAACCCGGCCTACGACTACAGCCGTGGCGAGTACGGCATAGGCTCCGCGAACGAGCGAATGGAGCTCTACCGCCGCTGCGAGCGCGAGGGCGTGGGCATTTCGGCCATGAAACCTTTCGCGGGCGGCCAGCTTTTAAACGCCAAGACCTCGCCGTTCAAGCGTGCGCTGACGGAGTACCAGTGTCTGCAATACGCGCTGGACAAGCCCGGCGTCATGACCGTGCTGCCCGGCGTGCGCGATAGGGAGGACCTCAGGCGTCTGCTCGGCTTCTTCGACGCGGGCGCAGATGAGCGCGACTACTCCGTCATCGGCTCTTTCACCCCGGCTGAGGCCGAGGGTGTGTGCGTCTACTGCAACCACTGTCAGCCGTGTCCGGCCGGGCTGGACGTGAGGCTCATCAACAAGTATTACGACCTCGCCAGAGCCGGCGACGCCCTTGCGCGCGACCACGACGAGCACTTGGGCCGCCACGCATCCGACTGTCTGCACTGTGGCCACTGCGACCGCCGTGGCCCCTTCCACGCAAAGCAGTCCGAGCGCATGAGCGAGATAGCCGAATACTTCGGAAAATAAATACGAAAAAGCCGCCCAGTAAGGCGGCTTTTTTCGCGCAGAGAAAAGAGGTTACTTCATGCCGTTTTCGTAGGCCTCGATCATCTTCTTGACCATCTGGCCGCCGATGGAACCGGTCTGGCGGCTGGTGAGGTCGCCGTTATAGCCCTGCTTGAGGTTGACGCCGACTTCGCCGGCGGCTTCC
>CAYXVA010000080.1:6403-6704 GCA_964467975.1 uncultured Oscillospiraceae bacterium
GGACATTTTGTCGCATCTCTTTTGCAAAAACTTTGGGATTTGTCCCGAAGCTAGTTTTGCCGGAGACGAGATATATATTCGAAGCGGCAAAATGAAGTTTTTGGATGAATAGTGGAGCAATAGTATTTTTAAATAGGAAAAACGACATGAGAATAACGCCTTGACCTTATTATTGGCCTTGATGTTTGTAATATTGACGAGGACAACAATGTGGGCATTGTAACTGAGTAAATAACACGTTTATTGCTGGTTACAAAAGAGGCGTAGATGTACAATTTTCCTTTTATAGAGAAATCTATTT
>CAYXVA010000081.1:0-6684 GCA_964467975.1 uncultured Oscillospiraceae bacterium
CTCCTCGTTGGCAAACGAGAGGCGCGCGACGCCGAGCTGTTTGGAGAGCTCCTTTGTGCGGAAGGGCTTGTCGCCGGGCATGAGCAGCAGATAGTAGTTCGTGCGCTGGCGGTTACACAAAAAAAGGTTTTTGCATATCAGCACGCCGAGCACGGCGTCAATCTTGTTGCAGTCGGCCATAGTCATGGCCGGCATATCCGCGTGGTCGGTGCGCCAATACTCGATGCCGAGGGAGTCGAGGTAGTCGTAGGTGCGCACTTCACGCTCAAGCCTGCCGGTGCAGTCGTCCGGGCGGCCGTGAAACAGTTCCATAAAATCGCCTCCAAAAACGCTATAGCGGCATTATAGCACGCGCGCTGCCGCTTGAAAAGCCCTGCACCCGGGCAAAAAAGCGGCTGTCAACCAACAGTTTGGTGCAATTTTGCGCAGTGTGTTTTATAATGTTGCCGTAAGGAGGCGGCAGCGTGGACAACGTAAAGACCGGGCAGCTGATAAAACAGCTCAGGCTCGAAAAGCAGCTGACGCAAAAGCAGCTCGCCGAAAAACTGCACATCACCGACCGCGCCGTGAGCAAGTGGGAGCGCGGCATGAGCGCGCCGGATATTGCGCTGCTCGAGCCGCTCTCAGAGGCGCTGGGCGTCTCCGTGCTCGAGCTCATCCGCGGCGAGCGCAGCGCGGGTGCGGAATGGCCCGAGGCGGAGAGCGCCGCGCGTGAGACGCTGAGCTACTCGCGCTCGGAGCTGAAAGCCCGAGAGCGACGGCTCAGCCGGCGGCATCTGGCGTTTGCCGCCGCCGTGCTGCTAGTAGCGGCCGCAGCGGCGTACTATGTGCTGGTTTGCCGCGGCGCGGCCTTCATTGCCGACCGCTTCGACTCTCCGGACGGGGCGATGACGGCGACGATATACGACAGGCACATTTACAGCCGCGGCCTGTCCATACCCCGGGACAACTCCGTAACCATCGAGGTCACAGGCGGCGAGCGAGCGTGGACGGGCTATATGGACGGCTGCGAATATGTGGACGCCGCCTGGTCTCCCAACGGGGAAAGGCTGGTCCTTGTGGTCGAGGGGTGGGCGCAGCCCGGCGTCACCTTTCTCAGGCTTTACGACGGGCTCAGTAACCAGCCTGACTTTTACTTCAACCTTGCCCACGGCCTGTACATCAGCGAGCTTGCGCGGTACGGCTTCAGGCTTATCGAGTATGACGTGGACGTCGATATCTACTTCATGCAATGGGCCGCCGACAGCGAGAGCATGCTGCTCTACTACGCCTTCACCGACGTGAGCGGCGTTGAACGCTGCGGCTACTTCTGGTACAACTGTTCCAGCGGCGCAATCGAGGATATTTACGAGATAAGCTGAACTTTTTCTTTCTTTCCGCACAACATTCCGCTTCAAAATGCGACTTATATAGTGAGGGGGGCGAGTACGTGGAGGACGCGCGGATAATTGAGCTCTACAACCGCCGGGACGAGGCGGCCATAGCGGAGACGGACGCGAAATACGGCAAATACTGCCTACGCGTCGCGCTCAACCTGCTCGACGTGCGCGAGGACGCGGAGGAGTGCGTAAACGACGCGCTGCACGCCGCGTGGACGAGCATACCGCCGGAGTGCCCGAGCTCGCTCAAGACCTTCCTGGGCCGCATCACGCGCAACCTCTCCGTCAGCCGCTGGCGGCGCGACCACGCCAAAAAGCGCTTCGACGGCGTCGAGACCCTGCTCAGCGAGCTTGCCGACTGCGTCCCCGAGCGCGTCTCCCTCGACGAGATCGTAGAACGACGCCGCCTCTCCGAGCTCATAAGCGCGTGGCTCGACACCCTGCCCGGCGAAGAGCGCGCGCTCTTTGTGCGGCGCTACTGGCACGGCGAGGCCGTCGCGGCGCTCGCGCGCGAGTGCGGCTGCAAACCGGAGCAGCTCACGCAGCGCATGCTGCGGCTCAGACGCAAGCTGAAAGCCTATCTGGAAGCGGAAGGAGCGGAAATATGAAAACAAACGACGCGGAAAAACTGCTCGACGCCGTCGGGGAGATACGCAACGACCTCATTGAAGGCGCGGAAGGGCAGACTTTGAAGAAAAAGCGCCCGCGACGGCGCTTTTGGTTCGGAGCCGTCGCGGCAGTGCTCGTGATTGCCATGATAGGCGGGTACTTCCTGTGGCCCGACGGCGGCGGCGCGGTTAGCGCCTACGCGATAAGCGAGGCAGCCTACCCCGAGATGGCGCCGTACCCGGACGAGTCGAAATTTTTAAGCGCCTCCGGAGAGTTCGACAGTGACGGCTTTTCGGAAGTTTTCGGCGCCTGGTGGGAGGACATCCGCGCCCAGCGGCGCGACGCGGGCTACGCCGACGGGCTCGCAGACTACTTCACGGCGAGCGCTGCGCAGTTCCTCTCCGGCGCGGGCGGGGAGAACATCTCGTACTCGCCACTGAACGTCTATATGGCGCTCTCCATGCTCGCCGAGCTCACAGACGGCGAAAGCCGCGCGCAGATACTCTCCCTGCTCGGCTCGGAGAACATCGAGGCGCTGCGGCAACAAGCGAGCGACGTCTGGAACGCGTCCTATCGCTCCGACGGCGCGGTCGAGAGCGTGCTGGCAAGCTCCATGTGGCTCAATGAGGACGTGGATTTCAACCAGGCGACGATGGACACTCTCGCGCAAAACTACTACGCCTCGAGCTACCGCGGCGAGATGGGAAGCGCAGAGTTCAACGCCGCGCTTCAGGACTGGCTCAACGAGCAGACCGACTCTCTGCTCTCCGACCAGATAAGCGGCGTCGAGCTCAGTCCCGAGACCATCCTCGCCCTCGCCACGACGGTGTACTTCCGCAGCAAGTGGTCGGACGAATTCAGCCCCGCCAGGACGGAATCCGGCGTGTTCCACGCCTCCGGCGGCGACGTGACGGCGGAGTTCATGCACCGAAGCGACACCGCCAACTACTACTGGGCGGAGAGTTTCTCCGCCGCGAACCTCGGCCTCGAGAGCGGCGGGCGCATGTGGTTCTTCCTGCCCGACGAGGGTGTGAGCGCCGACGAGCTGCTGCAAAGCGGCGAATACATGGACATGGTGCTCGACCCCGAGGGCTGGGAGGACAGCAAATTTCTCATTGTAAACTACGCCGTGCCTAAGTTCGACGTCTCCAGCCAGTTCGACCTCTCGGCCGGACTGCGCGCACTGGGCGTGACGGACGTCTTTGACCCGACGGCGAGCGACTTCTCGCCCATGACCGGCAGCACGAACTACATCTACCTCTCCCAGGCGCAGCACGGCGTACGCGTCGCCATAGACGAAGATGGCGTCACCGCCGCGGCGTACACGGTCATTGCCAACGCCGGCAGCGCCGCGCCGCCCGACGACGAGGTGGACTTCACCGTTGACCGCCCGTTCATCTTCGTGATAACCAACCAGGACAACCTCCCGCTCTTCGTGGGCGTGGTCAACAACCCCGCATAAGCGGCAAAACGCAAATATAGGCCACCTGGCTGCTGCCGGGTGGTTTTTTCTGCCCTCTGGACTGACCAGCGTTGGTTTGTTCAACATTTTCAGGCTTAATGAACGGTAAAAACATCGTTTTTAAGGCTTTGCGCGAAAATTATTCGACGTTATCGGCAAAATGGCGTAACATTCGTTTGACTTTTAACCAACTGTTTGGTATTCTGACTATAGAGATGTTCCCGCGAGGGCGGGTTTGGAAAATGTTGATATGGGGGGTTACAATTGAGAGACTTAAAGCACTTGATCTACTTTGAGGACCTGCTGCAAGAGGCCAACAACGCGCTTGTCAAGCAGGCGAAGGACGAGGGCAAACGGGCGCTGGGCTACACCTGCTACTTTATGCCCGAGGTGCTGCTCGACCTGGACGGCTGCTTTGGAGTGCGTCTGCGTGCGCCGAGGGCCGGCTCACCGGACATCGCGACGTACTACATGTCCGGCCGCACCTGCCACTACGGCCGCAGCCTCTTAGAGCGCGCGCTCGAGGGCGGCTACAATTTCCTGGACGCGCAGATGGCCACGGAGACGTGCACCGTCACCTGCCGCTTCCAGGAGCATTTGCAGATGATGGATGTCATTCAGAACCCGGACTTCTTCTGCGAGTTCACTGACGTGCCGTTCAAAAAGACGGCCAACAGCGTCGAGCACTACAAAAAGCAGCTCCAGGCGCATGTGCTCGACCCGCTCAGAGAGCGCTTCGGCATCGACACCTCGGACGAGGCGCTTTTGAAGGCCATTGAGCAGCACAACGAGGTCTGCCGCCTCATAACCGAGATCGGTTCGCACCGCAAAGCGGCAAACCCCAACATAACCGGCTACGAGTTCCACGTCATACAGCTTGTGAGCCTCACATGTCCCAAGTACCTCATACTGCCCTACCTGCGCGAGACGGCCGAAGAGCTGCGCTCTCGCGAGGCCGACCCGGAGCCCTGGTTCCGCTGCCGCGTGATACTCTCGGGCAGCGAGAACGACGACCCGGCCTTCACCCAGCTTATCGAGAGCTGCGGCGCGTTTGTCTGCGCCGACCGCTACTGCTACGGCTCGCTCCCCGGGCGCGAGGGGATCGCCGTGAACGACGGGGAGGCGCCGCTTGACGCCATCGCCCGGCACTACCTTGAGACGAGCATGTGCCCTCGCTTTATGGAGCAGCACGTCATGCGCCAGCGCAAGCAGTACCTGGCGGATCTGGCGAAGGAGTACGGTGCCGACGGGATAATCGTCGAGAGCAACAAGTTCTGCGAGTACTGGAGCTACGAGCGCACGATAGATACCATTGTGCTGAACCGGGACTTCGGCATACCCGTCTGCTCTATCGAGAAGGAGTACGTCAACAGCACCTCCGGCCAGCTGCGCACGCGCTTCCAGGCATTCATCGAGAGCATTGAGATTAAGAAGATACAGGAGGGCAAGTGATGGGCAATCTGAAAAAGAAGCTGCGCGACTTCATAAAAGGCAAGCCCCACAGCGAGCGGCGGCTCGGCGACCTGTACATAGACAAAACGGGCCTCTACAAACACCGCGAATGGCGCGGCGTGAAGGACACAATGTACTACTTCAACCGGATATGGCTCTACAACTACGGCATGATGGTCTACGACATCATGCGCTACGGCGGGCCCATACTGTTTGCAAAGGGCGTGTGGCGCTACCGCTGGATAGGCCAGACGTATCTGACCGTCATGCACTGGTTCGACCGCGGGTTCGAGGGCCTGCGCGGCCCGGCGTTGCGCGCGAGCGCGTGGCACTACCGCGCGATGACCAACGAGACGATAAGGCAGTTCATGCGCATGTTCGCCGCGGACGCGAATCTGCACAAGGGCGAGCGGAGTGAGCTCTGGCACAAGACCATGGCCCATGACGAGACCGTCGCGGGCGCGATATTCTACCCCTGGCGCGACCGCATGGACGACGTGCCGCTGCAGATGGTGCCGTACTTCGTCACCTGCCACGTCAACTGCCACACCGTGCTCAACTACATAGACGCCGCGCAGAGCATCGGCCTGCCCGGCGACCCCTGCCCGATGTGCCAGGCCGAGGCGGGGCTCTCGATACTCGACGACATGCCGGACTACTTCCCCTTCCTCATCACGAGCAACGAGGCCTGCGACGGCTCGGTCGGCACGAGCATACTCCAGGACTGGTGCTACGACAAGCCACTCTTCGCCATGCCGCAGCCCATGCAGTTCGACGACCCGCTCGTACAGGAGCACTGCCAGCGTGAGATAGAGGAGTGCTGGAAGTTCATCGAAGAGCAGACCGGCGAGAAATTCGACTACGACTGCTTCGTCAAATACATCGAGCGCTACAACGAGCTCACGCGCTTCGAGCGCGAGAAGTGGGACGTCGCGGCGAACACTCCGTACTACCCGATATGCGGCGTCGCCCAGGCGCTCTACCGCATCTACTATTCGCAGGACGGCTGGCGCGACATCTGGGCGCAGACCGACAAAAAGGTCAAGAAGATACTGCACCGCTGCGTCGAGAAGAAAATAAACTGCTTCCCCGAGACGCGCCACCGCGTGCTGGCCTGGAGCTGCGCGCCGCTCTACTACTCGCACTGGTGCACCTGGGCCTACAACTGCTGGGGCCTCAACGTCATCATGAACATGGACAGCCTCATGTTCGACATCGACATGCGCACAGACAGCTACGAGCACCTCATGGAGGACTTCGCGCTCTACAACGAGTGGGCGCCCATGCGCCGCATGGCCGTCGGCGGGCACAAGCACATATTTGAAATCTGGGAGAACATGGAGCGCTTCCACTGCGACATGGTCATGATGTACGACCAGATCCAGTGCAAGGGCATGCAGGGCATAGTCGGCATGTTCGAGGACGAGTTCCGCAAGCGCAACATCCACGCGATATGGCTGCCGCACGCGCTGCCCGACAGCCGCACGGTGAGCCGCATGGAGATACGGCGCATCATAAACGACTATATGACCACCGTTATGCACGAGGAGCCGCTTGACCCCTCGCTGCTGGAGTTCGACGACTCCATGAGCTGGTAAGGAGGGTGTTTGCCATGAAAAAAGCCAAAAAGCTGCTGCTCGCCGCCACCGGGGGTCTCGCCGCCCTCTACGCGGGACTGTTCGCCGTGTTCTACTTCGACCTGGACGGCAAGCTGCTGTTCTACGTCGTTGAACCCTTCCTGAAAAAGCACTACGACAATATGCCCCGCCGCGACGTCATGGG
>CAYXVA010000082.1:0-6619 GCA_964467975.1 uncultured Oscillospiraceae bacterium
GGTCCCGGCCTTCACCGGCCTCGGCGCGCCGTACTGGAGCCAGTATGCGCGCGGGATGATAACCGGCGTGACGCGCGGCTTCTCGAGGGCGCACCTCGTGCGCGCGACGCTCGAGAGCATCGCGTACCAGACTTACGATATCTGCCGCGCGATGGAGAATGACGCGAAGGTGCCGCTGACCGGGCTCAAGGTTGACGGCGGGGCGTCGGCGAACGAGTTTTTGATGCAGTTCCAGGCGGACATACTCGGCGCAGACGTGGTGCGGCCCAAGTGCATAGAGACGACGGCGCTCGGCGCGGCGTATCTCGCCGGGCTGGCCGTGGGCTACTGGCAGAGCCTTGGCGGCGTGCGCTCAAGCTGGGAGACCGAGCGGGTGTTCAGCCCCGGAATGGCCGGGGAAAAGCGCGCGGAGCTGCTCGGCGGCTGGGCGAGGGCGGTCAGGAGCGCCCTCGCCTGGGCGCAGGACTAGAGCACGGGGTTTGTCAGCTTTAACACAATCCTTGAAAAAGTCTTTACAATATGATAACGTTGTAGTTGGCTGAGAGTTGCAGGCGGCGGCGCAAAGTACGCCGTCTGCTTTGCTTTGAAGGGAGACACGCTATGATTCTCGACTGTGAGCGCTACTCCAGGCCGTGTGAATGCGGCAGGGAGCATCCGCTGGAGACCAAGCTGGTAGTCGTCGAATACGGCTGCCTGAACGATTTTGACAGATACATGGACGAGTGCGGACTCACGGGAAAACGCACCGTCCTCTACGACACCAATACATACAACCTTCCCGGCATGGTTCACGTGCGCGCCGACAAGGAGATAGTCCTCGAGGCCAAGGGGCTGCACTCGGAGAAGAACATGATTGAGGCCGTCATGCCCCAGCTCGCCGACGCGGACGTTATCATCACTGTCGGCAGCGGCACGCTCATGGACTTCGCGCGCTATCCGGCCTTCCACCTCGGCAAGCCCTTCGTCGCGATACCCACGCTGGCGAGCTCGGACGGCTTCACCGCGAACGTCTGTTCCGTCGTGATAGACGGGCACAAGGAGTCCATACCCATGTGCGCGCCCGCGATGGTGCTCGCGGACCTCAACATTATATCCGCCGCGCCGCAGCACCTGACGGTGAGCGGCATTGCGGACATACTCGCGAAGAACATCTCACTCGCCGACTGGCTCATAGCGCACATCGTCTCCGGCGAGTACTACTGCGAGCGCACGGCCGGCGTTGCGCGCGAGGCGCTCACGCTCATGACCCGCTGCGCCGGGGAGCTGCTGCGCGGCGAGACGCCGGACTACGAGGCCATGACGACGGCGCAGATGCTCGCCGGGCTCTCCATGCAGCTGCTGGGCAACTCCCGCGCCGCGTCCGGGGCCGAGCACCTGGTCGCGCACCTGGTGGAGATGAAGCCGCCCCGGTTCGAGAGTGCGCACGGCGTCCACGGCGAGTGTGTCGGCGTCGGCACCATCCTGTGTGCCGAGGAGTACCACCGCATGGCCGCGCTCACGCCGAAGGCGAAGAAATACGAGCCGCTGCCCGAGAGCTGGATACGCGAGAAGTTCGGCCCGCTCGCGGACAAGATAATCGACGTGAACCGCGACGACGTGCTTGCCACCTTCGACCCGCAGAACATAGTCGACCACTGGGACGAGATACGCGGGATAATCGACGGCATACCCACGGCGGAGGAGTTCACAGCCACACTCCGCGGCCTGGGCGGCAAGTACACCCTCTCGGACATAGGCATAGACGAGTCGCTCAAGCCCGAGGTGCTGGACATCTCGGCCGCGATACGCAACCGCCTCACGCTGGTGAGGATGCGCCGCGTACTGGATTTTGGGGAGTGAGAGCATGAAAATCTGCGTTTTTGGGGCGTCCAGCCGCGATTTGGCACAGGTATATTACAACGAGGCCTATGCGCTCGGCCAGGTGCTGGCCCGCCGCGGCCATGCGATAGTCTTTGGCGGCGGCACGAGCGGGCTCATGGGCGCCGCGGCCCGCGGCGCGAAGAGCGAGGGCGGCTACCTCGTCGGCGTCGCGCCGAAGTTCTTCGACGAGCCGGGCGTGCTCTACGACGGGTGCGACGAGATGCTCTTCACCGAGACGATGAGCGAGCGCAAGAAGCTCATGGAGGACCTCTCCGACGCCTTCATAACGCTGCCGGGCGGCATAGGCACGTTCGAGGAGTTCTTCGAGGTGCTCACGCTCAAGCAGCTCGGCCGTCACGCGAAGGCGATGGCGGTGCTGAACACGAACGGCTACTACGACTCGATGGAGGCCATGATACTGCGCGCCGTGGACGAGGAGTTCTTCACCGCGAGCGGACGCGCGCTCTATGAGGTCTTTACCGACCCCGAGCGGCTTGCCGACTACGTCGAGAGCTATAAGGCCGAGGTTCAGGAGGTCTGGAAAGAGAAGATTTTCGGCGGTTACTCCGCTCCGGCGCAGGAGTGAGCGCGCCCGTCGTGGGATAAAACCGCATACGGAAAGGCGGCCGGGAAGCAAATCGCTTCCCGGCCGCCTTTTACGGCTCCGGCACTCTACGTGCGGCGGTGACGGCCCAGCTCGCGGGCGCTCGCGGCCAGGACGCACAGCTTTCCTGAGCGCTGCGCCAGGAGCGCGATGCCAGAGACGAGCTCCAATATGCCCGCGGCCTCAGACACAAGGGAGCTGAGCACGGCGCAGAGCAGCACGGCAGCGAGAGTCCAGATGTACCACGTCCAGACACGTCCCCACGCGCGGCGCAGGCCGTGATTTATGAAGGCGAACACGCGCCCATGGGTGCCGCACTCGAAGTATTCGGCCAGCGCGCCCATGAAGTAGAAGGCGACCTTCACCGCGAGCGCCGTGCGCGTGCTGAAGGCGTCCGTAAATTCAAGGCCCACGCCCATGAGCGCGGCGGCGAGGGCGCAGGCCGCGGCCAGGCGGTAGCGGCTGTTCCAGCCCTGGAGCGTCAGCAGTACCACGGCATAGCCGAAGGGCAGCACGAGATAAACGATACGCAGCTTTGAGGCGAACTCGCCGCCGCCTGGCGCGACGAGCAGCCCGAGCTCGGCAAGCACTGTCAGCAGCCAGAGCCCCGCCAGGGCCCACATGTGTACCGACGCCCGTGTGTAATGGCCGTAATCCAACCCGCTTACCTCCGCACAGAGATTTCACAGCGCCATTTTACCAGCCTCAGGAAAGAGATTCAAGTACCGGCGGCGTTTTGCGACCGGCTCTTGCAACCTTCGGCAATATATAATATAATCTGCCCATGAGAAAGATAAAGCACATAAGAATCATCGCCCTGGCATCGGCGCTGCTGCTCGCGCTGGGCGCCTGCTCGGCAAGGCCGGACACCAGCCTGCCCGCACCCGACTACGCGCAGCCGAGCGCGGAGGCCTCGCCCGGCGCCGAGCCCACGCCGGAGGCCACTCCCGAGCCCACGCCCACGGACGAGTACTTCGTGATATCCATGGTCGGCGACTGCACGCTTTCAAGCTCGCAGCGCGAGAACACCTTCGAGACCATTGTGAACGGGGACATGTCCTGGCCGTTTTCCGGTACAAAGCAGTTTTTTGAGGACGACTACCTCACGATAGCCAACCTCGAGTGCTCGCTCTCGGACGAGACGCTCTATTCAGACTCGCTCTTCAACTTCTGCGGCGACGCCGGGAATGCCGAGATGCTCGTGCTCGGCGGAGTGGACTTCGTGACGCTTGCGAACAACCACACCATGGACTTCGGCCAGACGGGCCTCGACAACACGATGGCCGCGCTGGACGAATACGGCGTGGCCTACGCGGCGCCGGACGCGAGCTACATTTACCGCAGCGGCGACGGCATCTCCGTGGGCCTCTACGCCGCGCCGTGGTACGCCACCGAGTACCAGGTGCGCGCCGGGGTCTCCGCGCTCGCGGCGAACCCCGACGTGGACATCGTCATATGCCTCATGCACTGGGGCATGGAGGGCTATTACCGCCCCTGGGGCAGCCAGACCGCGCTCGGCCAGGCGGCGATAGACGCCGGGGCCGACATCGTCTACGGCTCGCACCCGCACGTGCTGCAGCCGATCGAGCAGTACAACGGCGGGTACATAATATACTCGCTGGGCAACTACGTCTTTGGCGGCAACACCAACCCGCGCGACAAGGACACGGCCATCGTGCAGTTCACGGTCAAGCGCGCCGTGGACGGCACGGTCACGGTCGAGGGCTGGGAGGCGATACCCTGCCGGCTGAGCAGCGTGACTGCCTACAACGACTTTTGCCCCGTGCCCTACGAGGAGGGCAGCGAGGACTACGAGCGCACCATGAGCAAGCTCGACGGCACCTACACCGGGCCCAACCTCGTAATCGACTACTCCGAGTACGAAAGCGAGGACGAGACCGAAACCACGGCCTCGCCGGAGACATCAGCCGCGCCGGAGAGCGGCGTCACGGAAGGGGAGAGCACAGTTGAAACAGAATAGGCCTTTTCCGTCCGTGACGGTGTCGGCCAAGGCCGAGCGCGCCCTAAGGGCCGGGCACACCTGGGTCTACGCCGAGGAGATTCGCGCCACGGCCGGCGAGCTCGCACCGGGCGGTATCACGGACGTGTTCACGCTCAAGGGCGCGTGGCTCGGCGCGGGCATACACTCCGCCGCGAGCAAGATAGCCGTGCGTGTGCTCTCGGACAACGCAAACGAGAGTTTCGATGAGAAGTTCTTTTTCCGGCGCGTGAAGTACGCGCTTGAGTACAGAAAAACCGTCATGGGCGCGGACTTCAACGCCTGCCGCCTTATCTTCGGCGAGGCCGACGGGCTGCCGGGCGTGACGGTCGACAGGTTCGAGGACGTGCTCGTGGCGCAGATACTCTCCTACGGCATGGAGCAGCGCAAGGACACGCTCTACCGCGCCCTGGTGCAGCAGCTCGCGGAGCTGGGCGTCGCTATACGCGGCGTCTACGAGCGCAGCGAGTCGTCCCTGCGCGCCAAGGAGGGGCTCGAGCCGCTCTCCGGCTGGTACGAGGGCCTGCCGCACTCAGGCGGCACGAGCGTTGTGATAACGGAAAACGGTGTGAAGTACACCGTGGACTTCGCCGAAGGGCAGAAAACCGGCTACTTCCTCGACCAGAAGTACAACCGCCTCGCCGTCGCGCGCCTCGCGCCGGGCAAGCGGGTGCTCGACTGCTTCACGCACACGGGCTCGTTTGCGCTCAACGCCGCGCGCGCCGGGGCCGAGCACGTGACCGCCGTGGACGTGAGCGAGAGCGCCATAGAGCTCGCGCGCGCAAACGCCCGGCTCAACGGCCTCGAAGGGCGCATGGACTTCATCGCATGCGACGTGTTCGAACTCTTGCCGAAGCTGATAGATGAGCGGGCTCACTACGACCTCGTCATACTCGACCCGCCCGCCTTCACCAAGTCGCGCCGCACGGTGAAGAGCGCCGAGCGCGGCTACAAGGAGATAAACTACCGGGCGATGCGCCTGCTGCCGCGGGGCGGCTACCTCGCCACGTGCTCCTGCTCGCACTTTATGGAGAGCGAGCTCTTCGAGCGCATGCTCCGCTCGGCCGCGCGCGACGCGAACGTCTCTCTGCGCGAGGTCGAAGTGCGCAAGCAGGCCCCCGACCACCCCATACTCTGGAACGTGCCCGAGACGGAATATTTGAAGTTCTACGTGTTCCAGGTGGTGTGAGGAGGGCGTTGCGCCCGGCCCGGGAGCGGAAGAAATTGAAAAGCGCCTGAGGGCTGCCTTCGCGGCGGCCCTCAGGCGCTTTCGCATTCGCTTACATGTACACGACCGTTTCCTCCAACGGCTTGCGGCTCGAGTGGTTGGGCAGCGGGCCCGCGCCCTCGGCGGCGTAGCCAAGGTCCATGAGCATGAGCACGTGCTCGTTCTCGGGTAGGCCGAGGATTTTTGCGGCCTCGTCGGGGTCGAAGCGGTTGAGCCAGCAGCTGTCGACGCCAGCGTCCTTCGCGGCGAGCAGCATGTGCGTGGCGACTATCGCCGCGTCCTCGACGCCGGAGTCGTACTTCTCTCCCGGGTAGACGAACACGTTCGTCTTATCGAAAGCGACGACGAGCACTGTGGCGGCGCCGTAGCGGCAGGGGGTTATCTCGTCGACCCTTGCGAGGGCCTCGGGCGAGCGCATGACGTAGACGCGCTGCTCCTGCAAATTTTTCGCGGTTGGGGCGAGCGTGCCCGCCTCGAGTATCGCGGCGAGCTGCGCGTCATCGACGGGGCGGCCGTCGAATTTCTTGCAGGAATAGCGGCTGCTGATGACTTGAGTGAACTCCATGTCCTTACCTCCTGTTTCTGTTCGGCTTCACATGTCGCAGAGCGTCGCGGCCATGACGGCCTTTATCGTGTGCATGCGGTTTTCGGCCTCGTCGAACACGACGGACTGCGCGCTCTCGAAAACCTCGTCGGTGACCTCCAGCGCGTCGAGGCCGTACTTCTCGCCGACCTGCTTGCCTATCGTCGTCTTGAGGTCGTGGAATGCGGGCAGGCAGTGCATGAAGATTGCGCCGGGCTTTGCGAGGCTCATCGCCTTCGCGTTCACCTGGTAGGGCAGCAGCGCGTTGATGCGCTCGGCCCAGGCGTCCGGGCTCTCGCCCATGGACACCCAGATGTCGGTGTAGACAGCGTCGGCGTCGCGGAG
>CAYXVA010000083.1:0-6603 GCA_964467975.1 uncultured Oscillospiraceae bacterium
CAAGTGCGGCAGGGAGATACGCCAGCAGACGATAGACCAGATTGTCGACCAGGTGACCGCCTGGCCCGAGGGGACGCGCATCCAGATCCTCGCGCCGGTCGTGCGCGCGCGCAAGGGCGAGCATGTGAAGGTGTTCGACGACGCGCGAAAGAGCGGCTATGTCCGCGTGCGCGTGGACGGCTCGGTGTACGACTTAAGCGAGGAAATACACCTCGACAAGAACAAAAAGCACAATATCGAGGTTGTGGTCGACCGCCTGGTCGTCCGGCCCGACAGCGCCCGCCGGCTCACGGACAGCATCGAGACGGCGACGGGGCTCTCAGGCGGCACGGTGCTGATAAGCGACGTCTCTACGGGCGAGGAGCAGCTCTTTTCGCTCAACTACGCCTGCGACGACTGCGGCATCTCAATTGAGGAGCTCGCGCCGCGCATGTTCTCGTTCAACAGCCCCTTCGGAGCCTGCCCTACCTGCGCGGGCCTGGGCACCCAGCTGCGCGCCGACCCGGGGCTCATTATACGCAACCCCAACCTCTCCATCCTGGAGGGCGGCATACAGGCCCCGGGCTGGGTCAGCGCAAAGAGCGACAGCATCGCCAAGATGTACTACGACGCGCTCGCGAAGAAATACCACTTCAAGCTCACCACGCCCATAAAGGAGCTGCCGAAGCAGGCTCTGGAGGCCATACTGTACGGCACCGGCGGCGAGCCGCTCGAGCTCCAGTACGACACGGCGCGCGGCAAGGGTATCCTCAAGCAGCCGTTCGAGGGCCTTGTCAACAACATTGAGCGCCGCTATAAGGACACGCAGAGCCAGTCCATGCGCGAGGAGTACGAGGAGTACATGGGCCAGTACCCCTGCCCGGACTGCGGCGGCAAGCGCCTTAAAAAGGAGGCCCTTGCCGTCACGGTGGGCGGCCTCTCGATAATGGACTTCTGCGACATGCCCGTGACGAAGTCGCTCGACTTCATCGAGGCTCTGCCGGAACGGCTCAGCGTGCGCGAGCGCATGATATCTGACATGATAGTCAAGGAGATACGCTCGAGGCTGCACTTCCTTGCCAGCGTGGGGCTGCAGTATCTCACGCTCTCCCGCGCCGCGGCGACGCTCTCCGGCGGCGAGAGCCAGAGGATCAGGCTGGCGACGCAGATAGGCTCGTCGCTCATGGGCGTGCTGTATATTCTGGACGAGCCGAGCATCGGGCTGCACCAGCGCGACAACAGCAAGCTCATCGCCACGCTCAAGGAGCTGCGCGACCTCGGCAACACGCTCATAGTCGTCGAGCACGACGAGGAGACGATGCGCGCCGCCGACTGGATAGTGGACATCGGCCCCGGCGCGGGCGTACACGGCGGCGAGGTCGTAGCGCAGGGCACGGTGGAGGATTTGGAGGCCGAGCCGAGGAGCATCACCGGGCAATACCTCTCCGGCGCGCGGAAGATCCCCGTCCCGGTAAGAAGGCGGCGCGGCAACGGAAAATTCCTCACGATACGCAACGCCCGCGAGAACAATTTGAAGGGCTTCGACGTCCAAATACCGCTGGGCGTGCTCACCTGCGTGACGGGCGTCTCCGGCTCGGGCAAATCCAGCCTCATAAACGAGATACTCTACAAGACCCTCGCAGCGGAGAAAAACCGCGCCCACGTGCGCCCCGGCCGCAGCGACGGCATCGAGGGCCTGGAGAACGTGGACAAGGTAATCTGCATCGACCAGAGCCCCATAGGCCGCACGCCGCGCTCGAACCCCGCGACATATACGGGCGCTTTCAACGACATCCGCGACCTCTTCGCCTCGACCAACGACGCCAAGGCGCGCGGCTACGGGCCCGGACGCTTCTCCTTCAACGTGAAGGGCGGGCGCTGCGAGGCCTGTGCAGGCGACGGCCTCATAAAGATTGAAATGCACTTCCTGCCGGACATCTACGTCCCCTGCGACGTCTGCAAGGGCAAGCGCTACAACCGCGAGACGCTCGAAGTGCGCTATAAGGGCAAGAACATCGCAGAGGTGCTGGAGATGACGGCGGAGGAGGCGGTGACCTTCTTCGAGAACCTGCCTAAGATACGCGACCGCATACAGACGCTCTGCGACGTCGGGCTCGGCTACGTCAAGCTCGGCCAGAGCAGCACGACGCTCTCCGGCGGCGAAGCGCAGCGCGTCAAGCTCGCGACCGAGCTGAGCAAGCGCTCCACGGGCCAGACCGTATACGTCCTCGACGAGCCCACAACGGGCCTGCACACCGCCGACGTGCAGCGGCTTATCACCATACTCGACCGGCTCACCGACGCGGGCAACACCGTTGTCGTGATAGAGCACAACCTGGACATGATAAAGGTCGCCGACCACATCATCGACCTCGGCCCCGAAGGCGGCGACGGCGGCGGCGAGATAGTGTTCGAAGGTACGCCTGAGGGCTGCGCCGGGTGCGCCGAGAGCGCCACGGGAGAATATTTGAAAAAGGTGTTGGAATAGACGTAACCGGACAGGCCCTGCGCGCATAGCATGTCACAGGGGGTGTGCTCATGCTGTGGAACATACTTGGTGCGGCGGCGGTTGCATCGCTTGTTTTGCTGCTGATATGGTGTCTGCGCGGACTTATGCTCACACCGGTACGCGCCGGGGAGAACACGCTTGTCACCGTGCGGCTGGACATTGCGGGCCCCGAGCCCTCGCTTGAGGGCGAGATAGGGGCGCTCTGCTGGCTTGACGCCAACGGGACGCTGCCATGCTGCATTGAAATACGCGATCTGGGCATGGATGAGGCCACTCGGGCCGTGGCCGAAGCGCTGGCCCGCTCGGATGAGAGGATAACCATAATTCAGGAAGGTAATTAAGTGCAGGAAGAAGAGCTTCAGGAGCTGTACGGCAAGATAGCCTCCGTTATTTACACAAATGAAGAAAACGGCTACACCGTGCTGCGGCTCGACACGCAGGACGGCGGGCTTGTAAACGTCGTGGGCACGCTGCCGTCGGCCTACCCGGGCGAAGAGCTGCACGTCTTTGGCGAGTGGGTGACGCATCCCAACCACGGCCGGCAGTTCAAGAGCGAATATGCCGAGCGCAGCCTGCCGCGCACGAAGGAGGACATCTACTCTTACCTCGCCGGGCACGCCGTGCGCGGCATAGGCCCCGCCACAGCCGCGCTCATAGTCGACAAATTCGGCGACAGGACCCTCGACGTGCTCGAACGCGAGCCCGGCAGGCTCACAGAGATACGCGGCATCAGCGCCGCCAAGGCCGAAGCAATATCCCGGGACTTCCGGCGCCAGGCGGGACTGAGGCGGCTGATGGAGTTCCTCTGCTCGCACGAGCTCAAGCCGCTGCTCGCCGTGCGGCTCTACCGATTTTACGGCGAGGACGCGATGGACGTGCTCAGCTCGGACCCGTACATAATTGCCGCGCCGCACATAGGCGGCAGCTTCGCCGAGGCCGACCATCTGGCGCTCGACAGCGGCGGCAGCTGCGACAGCCCGCAGCGCGTGCGCGCCGCCGCCATCTTTGAGCTCAGGCACAACTCCGGCAACGGCCACTGCTTTATCCCAACGGACAAGCTCTGCGCCGCTACGGCACAGTTTATAGGCGTGGAGGGCGGCCGGGCCATGGAGGCCATAGACTCGCTTGCCGCCGACGGCCTGGTCGTGCGCACACAGCTCGCCGGGCGCGATGTGTGCTACCTCGCCGAGCTCTATGAGGCCGAGACGCGAGTGGCCGACCGGCTGCTCGCCCTCGCCACGTCCAGCGTGCCCGAGACGGACGTGGAGAAGGTGCTCGCGCGGCTGGAGGGCACGCGCGCAGTCAAATATGCGCCACGGCAGCGCGAAGCCGTGCGCCTGGCCGCCAACAGCCGGGTCATGGCCCTCACCGGCGGCCCGGGCACCGGCAAGACGACGAGCCTGCGCGCCATACTCGAGGTCTACGACTCGCTCGGCATTGAGACGCTGCTCACCGCGCCGACCGGCCGCGCGGCCAAGCGCATGGGCGAGCTCACCGGGCGCGAGGCCGCGACCATGCACCGCATGCTCGGCGCGGGCTTTTCCACCGACGGCGAGCGTGTAGTGTTCGCGCACGACGCCGAGAACAAGCTCGAGTGTGGCGCGGTCGTGCTCGACGAGTGTTCAATGGTTGACATAACTCTTATGGACGCGCTCTTGCAGGCCATGCCGGATTCGGCGAGGCTGATCCTTGTCGGGGACGCCGACCAGCTGCCCAGCGTTGGGCCGGGCCGGGTGTTCGCGGACATACTCAAGAGCGGCGCGGTGCCCGCCGTGCGCCTGACGGAGATTTTCAGGCAGGCGGGGGAGAGCCGGATAATCTCTTATGCGCACGCGATAAACGCCGGGGAGCACCCGAAGTTCAACGAGAACACCGGCGACTTCTTCTTTCTGCGCCGGAACGACCCTGTGCGCCTGGCGGAGACGGTGACCGAGCTGTGCTCGGTGCGTCTGCCGGGCAAGATGGGCATACCCGTCGAGGACATACAGGTGCTTGCGCCCACGCGAAAGGGCGAGGCGGGCACGCGCGCTCTCAACCGCAGGCTCCAGGCGGCGCTCAATCCGCCAATGAAGGGCAAAAACGAGAAAGTTTTTGGAGAAATCACCTTCCGCGAGGGCGACAGGGTGATGCAAATTCGCAACAACTATGATATGATATGGAGGAAGGAGTCCCCAACCGGCGCAATAGAGACCGGCTCGGGCATCTACAACGGCGACATGGGCGTCATCCTCGCCATAGACGCCGAGAACGAGACTCTTACCGTGGATTTTGACGGACGCGTGGCGCAGATGGCCTTTGACGCGCTCGTCGAGCTTGAACACGCCTGGGCGATAACCGTACACAAGAGCCAGGGCAGCGAGTACCGCGCCGTGGTGCTCGCCGTCGCCCCGGCCGCGCCGCGGCTGATGACCCGCGGCGTGCTCTACACCGCCGTCACCCGCGCTCGCTCGCTCTTGATCGCCGTCGGGGACGAGGCCGAGGCGCACCGTATGGTGGACAATCACGTACAGTCGAGGAGATACAGCGGACTGAGAATACGCCTGAGAGAAGGACAGGCCGGACAACAAGCCAACCTGTAAAGAAGGGGTGTCAACATGTCAAAGCTCGTAGATGGACTGCTGGATATTCTGTTTCCGCCCAAATGCGCTTTCTGCCGCAGGCATCTGCGCCGCGGCGAGAGCGGCATGTGCATCAGCTGCCGGGACACGCTGCCGTACCGGAAGCCGCCGCGCGAGAAGGGACCCGCCTTTGTTGAGGCGGTGTGCGCGCCGCTCGAGTACGAGGGCACTGTTCGCGAGGCGCTGCACCGCTACAAATTCGGCGGGACGACGGCCTACGCCCGGCTCTTCGGCGAGCTCGTAGCCGACTGCGTGCGCGAAAACCTCGCCGGGGAGTACGACCTCATCTCCTGGGTGCCGCTCTCGAGCGAGCGGCTGCGTGAGCGCGGCTACGACCAGGCCATGCTGATTGCCCTCGCGGCGGCGCTCGCGCTTGACGACGTGGCGGTCGAGACGCTGCGCAAGACGCGCAACGCCGCGCCGCAGTCCGGCACGGCCAGCGCCGACGAGCGCCGGGCGAACATCTCCGGAGCTTACGAGGTCATTGACCCAGAACTCGTGCATGGGCGGCGCATCCTCCTTATCGACGACATCATCACCACCGGCTCCACAGTGAGCGAGTGCGCGCGCACCCTGGGCCTCGCCGGGGCCGAGAGCGTGGTCTGCGCCGCGCTCGCCCGGTAGGCATCAGCGGCCGGTGCGGGGATGCGCTATCTGTGCGCATGAGAGCGCGATTTAAGCGCGTAGGCGCTGCAACTTGCGGTGTAAAAGCGCACAGGCTGCGCCCGGCGCAGATTAAAAGTATGCACTCCTGTCTAAGATACACTTGCGGCCCCGGGAAAATCCTCCAGCGGGCAGAAAGGTTGAAAACGTATGCCGATATTTGACAAAGATATTGCCCTCGACATGGGTACCACCCGCGTGCTGCTGTACACCCGCGGCAAGGGCGTGCAGGTGCGCGAGCCGGCGCTGGTCGCCGTGGACAAGTTCTCCGGGAAGCTCGTCAAGGTGGGCGAGGAGGCGCAGAAGATGCTCGGCCGCACCCCGGCGAGCATAGTGCCGATACAGCCGATAGTCGGCGGGGCAATCTCCGACTACGACATGACCGTGGCCATGCTCCGCGAGCTCATGAAGCGCGTCACCAGCCTGAGCCTTTTCAAGCCGCGCGTCCTCGTCTGCGTGCCTGGCAGCATCACCGGCGTGGAGGAGCGCGCCGTGGTCGACGCCGTCACCGAGGCCGGCGCGCGCAAGGTCTACCTCGTCGAGAGCGCCGTTGCCACCGCCTACGGCGCGGGCCTGGACGTCTCGAAACCCGACGGCCAGCTTATCATAGACGTCGGCGGCGGCACGACCGAGACTGCGGTCGTCTCCCTCGGCGGCGTGGCCGAGTGCGAGAGCATCAAAACTGCCGGCAGCGCCTTTGACGAGGCCATAATCCGCTATATACGCCGCCGCCACAACGTCCTCGTCGGCGAAAAGACCGCCGAGGAGATAAAAATGAGTATAGGCTGCGTCGTGCCGAGGCCGGATGTGGGCGTAGAGGAAGTCAAGGGCCGC
>CAYXVA010000084.1:0-6566 GCA_964467975.1 uncultured Oscillospiraceae bacterium
GCATATGCAGCGAGTGGATTAACGTTTAAAGACAAGGACGAAAATAAAGAAGAGAAGCGGTGAATTAATCACCGCTTCTTCCTATTTCTGCCCGTACGAGCCGAAGCGTTTTATCGCTGCGTCCATCTGTTCTGTCGTGAGCACGTTCATGTGCCCTATGCATATCGCGCGGTATTGCAGCTCGGCGATGTACTCGAGCGTCTCGGCGAGGCCGAAGGCATCGGCGAGGCTCGCGCCGCAGGCGACCAGGCCGTGGTTGGCCAGCAGCACCGCCCTGCCCTCGCCGCAGAAGTTCACCGCCACCTCCGCGAGCTCCTTCGTGCCGAAGGTGACGTAGGGCGCGAGCGGTATTTCCCGGGCGTTGGCCGCGCCGAGGGCGAAGTGTACAGCGCGTATCGGCTCGCCGGCTATGCCGAGCGTGGTGCAGAACACGCTGTGCGTATGCACGACGGCGCGAATCTCCGGCTTGCGCCTATAAAACGCCGCGTGTAGGTTCAGTTCGCTCGAGGGCTTGCGCGCCCCGTCGACGATATTGCCGCCGAGGTCGGTGATCACGATGTCCTCGGGGCGCGTCTCGAAGTAGTCTATGCCCGAGGGCGTTATGGCCATGAGCCCGCTCTCCGGGTCGCAGACGCTCAAATTCCCGCTCGTGCCCGGGCAGAGTCCTGCGCGGCTGAGCTTTTTGCCGTACTCGACGAGCGCTTCGCGCTCACACTGCATCAGCATGACCGCACCCCCATCAGACGAGGAAGCTCTTGCGCTGCTGCGCGTCCCCGGCAAGGTAGTTATCGAGCACATACGGCACGTACACACCTTTATCTGTGACCACGCCGGAGATGAGGTGCGGCGGCGTGATGTCAAAGGCGGGATAGATGGCCTTGACTCCTTCTACCGTGGTGCGTATGCCGCGGTAATTGAGCACCTGTTCCGGGTCGCGCATCTCTATTACTATGTCGTCGACCGTGCGCTTGTCCGCGTCGGGCGCACCGGTGACGTAGTACGGCAGGCCGAAGTACTTCGCGAGGATGGCAATCTGGAGAGTACCCACCTTGTTCGCGACGTGCCCGTCCATCGAGATACAGTCGGCGGCGGAAGTGAAGAGGTCTATGCCCTCGTGCTGCAAGGTATAGGCTATCATGTTGTCCGTGACAACCGTGGTGTCAAAGCCCATCTCGGCGAAGCAGGCCGACGTGAGCCGCGCACCCTGCATGTACGGGCGGGTCTCGGCGCAGCAGACGCGGAAGGCTTTATTTTCGCGCTTCGCCGCGCGTATGAGCGTGCCGATTATCGTCTCGCCGTAGCACTGCGTCAGTATCGCGCCGCCCTCGGGTATGAGCTTCAAAAGCTCGTCGCCCACAAGCTGCATACGGCTGTAGCGCTCGTTCATCGTCTCCACGGCGCACTCGAAGATGGCCTGCACGGCGTTGCGCCCGGCCTCGAGCGCGGCAACGCCGGCCTCGGCGCATCTATTTGTAATGAGCGCGTAGCGGTTCGAGGTCGTGGGTCTTGCGTGCGCGAGCTCGTCGGCGGCGCGGCGCAAATACGCCTCCCGCTCACCGACGCCGAGGTGCTCCGACTGCTTCGCGGCGAGCGCCATGCCCATGCCGACGGCGGCGTACGGCCCCGTGCTCTGTGTGACCATGTCCGCTATCGCCTGCCGCACCTCCTGGTACGTTTCGCACTCGACGAAGCGCACCTCGGGAAACACGCGGCGGTCGAGTATGCGGACTTTTCCGCCGTCGTACCAGGCTACATTTTCATATTTGAGCAGGAATGGCATTCCTTCGTCCATCTTCTGCATGAGTTCTCCTCCTTTTATATATACCGTCTGACCTTCTTCATGTATTCTGTATACGCTTCGCCAAACTGATGTTCGCACCAGCGCTCTTCAGACTTTATCACCCAGTGCGCTGCAATCTGGTACATGACCGTCAGGCTGAGCAGCAGCGGGGACTTGGCCAGCGCCGACACGCCTATAAAGACGAGAAAGTACCCCTCATACATCGGATTGCGCGAAAATCGGTAGACGCCGCCGGAGACAAAGCCCTTGCCGTCCGGGTGCGCATAGGCCACGACAGACGCGACGCACAGCGCAAGGCCCAACACATAGCAGACAGCCCCGACCCAAAACTGCCACGAAAAGGCCAGCTCGGCGCGCATGAAGAACGGGTAAATGAAAATTGCGACGCTGGAGAGCTGATATATGGTGGAAGCAAACTTTTCGCCGCCATATACCGGCGCGGACTCCGCCGCCCGCCGCGCCGCGTCGCGGCTAAGCCAGGGCAGCAGCAGAAGCCGCACGGCAAAGAAGGGCAGCATCAGGATAAATGCGTTCATGAGTATCACTCCGTTTCCACGACATTGTAGCACACAAGAGCACGGTTTGGCAATTTTCACATTTTCCTTTGCACCTTAAAACAAACTTAATTAAATTTCGTCTTTAACTATAGCGGATAAAGTGTTAAAATGACACAGACACCACGGCATTAGCCAAGGAGGCTATACATATGGACAAAAGAACAATAGCGGTAATTTTCGGCGGCTGCTCGCCCGAGTACCCCGTTTCGCTTGAAAGCTCGCATTCTGTCATAACCAACATGGACAGTGAAAAATACGACCTTATCCTGCTCGGCATCACCAAGGGCGGCGAGTGGTACCGCTTTTACGGCGACGCCTCCGCGCTCGAGGACGACACCTGGCGCGACGGCAAATGTGTCCCCGCTATAATCTCCCCCGACCGCGAGGTGCACGGCATTGTCGAGTTCGACCGCGAGGGCGTGCGCACTACACGCATTGACGCGGCCTTCCCCGTCATGCACGGCAAAAACGGCGAGGACGGCACGATACAGGGCCTGTGCGAGATGGCCGGTATACCCGTCGTCGGTTGCGGCACGCTCAGCTCCGCCATCTGCATGGACAAAGACCGTGCGCACAAGCTCGCGGCCCTCGCCGGGGTCGACGTCCCGGCGTCAATAGTGCTGACGGAGCGGCCGAAGGAGGACGACATTGAGGGCCGCGTCGCCGCGCTGGGCTATCCGGTGTTCGTTAAGCCCGTCAGGGCCGGTTCGTCCTTCGGCATCACCAAAGTCTCTTCGCCGATGGCGCTCATGGACGCCATTGATTTTGCCTTCCAGTTCGACCGTGAGGTCATTATCGAGGAGGCGATAAGCGGCTTTGAGGTCGGCTGCGCCGTCATGGGCAACGACAAACTCACGATAGGCCGCGTGGACGAAATTGAAATCTACGGCGACATCTTCGACTACGAAGAAAAGTACACGCTCAAGACCGCCAAGATACACATGCCCGCGCGCATAAGCGAGGAGACGGAAAAGCGCATCCAATCCGCCGCGGCGAAAATCTACCACGCCCTCGGCTGCAAGGTCATGGCTAGGGTGGACATGTTCCTCACCCCCGACGGGCACATTGTGTTCAACGAAGTCAACACCATCCCGGGCTTCACGCCGCACAGCCGCTTCCCGAACATGATGAAGGGTATCGGGCTGGACTTCCCGGCGCTGCTGGACTGCCTTGTCGACTACACCTTCTCGCTGTGAGAGGACATGTTTTCCTCGTAAATCCGTCGCACCCGCTGCCCGAGGGATTTGAGCCCTCGCTTCCCTCCCCCGCCCTGCCCGGGAGCGGCATACTGCTCGAGAGCGAGTGCGCCGCCGCGCTCGCGGCGCTTCTTGAAACCATCGGTGCTGCCGGGCATATTGTCCCCGTGAGCGGCTGGCGCTCCCACGCCGAGCAGGTCTCGCTGTGGGACGAGACCATGCGCACGCACGGCGCGAGGACTTCACGCGGCAGTACGTCGCCATCCCCGGCTGCAGCGAGCACGAGACGGGCCTCGCCATAGACCTCGCGCTTGACACCGGCGGCGAGATTGACTTCATACGCCCGTACTTCCCGTATGACGGCATTTGCAGCGAATTCCGCGCGCGGGCGGCGGAGTTCGGCTTTATAGAGCGCTACCCGTCCGGCAAGGAGCATATCACGCGCATTGCCGCCGAGCCGTGGCACTTCCGTTACGTCGGCGCGGCGCACGCCGTGTACTTGGCGGCTCACGGCCTCACGCTTGAGGAATACATTGATTCTCTCGCGTCTAGGCCCGGCAAATGGCTCGGTAATGCGGCTTTTATTCCCGACGATGAAGCACTTCCCGAGGGCGATTACGCCGTCGAGGACAGCAACGCCGGCGGGCTCATAATATCATCCCGGAGGACTCAGACATGAGCAAAGGGCGAAATTACAAGGGGATAGAGATATTCCGCGTCGTCGCGGCATTCCTTGTCGTGGCCATACACACCTCGCCGCTGGCGACGTATTCCGATACGGCGGATTTCATATTCACCCGCGTCATAGCGCGCGTGGCCGTGCCGTTTTTCTTCATGGTCACGGGCTACTTCGTGCTCTCAAAGGGTACGGACGTGCGTCGTTTCCTGAAAAAGACCGCGATAATCTACGCCGCGAGCGCGGCGCTGTACCTGCCGGTGAACGTGTACTCCGGCCTCATACAGGAGTGGACACTGCTCGACCTGGTGCAGCAGGTGTTCTTCGAGGGCACGTTCTACCACCTCTGGTATCTCCCCGCCGCCATCCTCGGCGCGTGGCTGACAAGTCTGCTTATGCACCGTACAAGCCGCGGTGCCTGTGCCGCCATAGTGGCCGTGCTATATGTACTCGGTCTGCTGGGCGACAGCTACTGGGGCCTAATCGAGAACGTCCCCGGCTTGAGCGGCGCGTACGGTGCCATCTTCGCGCTCATGGGCTACACGCGCAACGGGCTCTTCTTCGCGCCTATCTTCATGCTGCTGGGCGCAAGGCTCCGCGACGCCAGGCGCAGCGGCGTCGGATTCGAGCTCACGGGGCTTGCCGCCGCCTTCGCGCTCATGCTCTGCGAGGCGCTCTTTGCGCGCAGCCAGGGCTGGCAGCGCCACGACAGCATGTATATTTTCCTGCCCTTCGTGATGTACTTCCTCTTTGCGCTGCTGACGCGCGTAAAAGGCGGCGTCAAGCTGCCGCTCGGCAGTTTCTCGCTGCTGGTGTACATCCTCCACCCCGCCGTGATAATCGCAGTGCGCGGCGCTGCACGTTTCCTTGGCCTCTGGGGCATCTTCGTCGAGAACAGCCTGGGCCACTACATAGCCGTCTGCATCGGCAGCGCCGCGGCGAGCGCCGTCATTCTCTGGGTCTGGTCTCTTATAAAGCCGCGCAGGGTCTCCGACACCTCCCGCGCGTGGGTGGAGATAGACACGGGTGCGCTGCTTGGCAATGCGCGCAAGCTCGAGAGCTTTATGCCCGAGAGCACGCACCTTATGGCCGTGCTCAAGGCCGACGCCTACGGCCACGGCGCAGTGCGCTCGGCGCTTGAACTCAACAAGATAGGCGTCAACGCCTTTGCCGTCGCCTGCTGCGCCGAGGGTGTGGAGCTCCGTCGCGCGGGAGTGAAGGGGCTCATACTTATCCTCGGCTACACCGACGTGCGCGACTGGCGCTGTCTGGCGCGCTACCGGCTCACGCAGTGCGGCGTGGATGCTCAGTATGTCCGCGAACTCTCCGAGAGTGCGAAGCGCACGGTGGACGTGCACTTGAAAATCGACACGGGCATGCACCGGCTCGGCGAGCCCTGGGAGCACGTTGACGCGATATCCGCGTGTTATTCCCTGCCGCATATCCGCGTGACAGGCATGTTCACGCACCTGTGCGTGGCCGATTCGCTCGCACAATTCGACGTGGACTTCTCCGAGACACAGCTGGAGCGCTTCTTCTCCCTTGCAGACGAACTCCATCGGCGCGGCATCGAGCCCGGCGCGCTGCACACTCAGAGCAGCTACGGCATCACAAACTACCCCGACCCCCGCTGCGCCTACGGACGCGCGGGCGTGGCCCTCTACGGCGTCAAGAGCGACGAGCACGACGGCGTGAAGGCGTGGCCGGATTTGCAGCCAGCCCTCTCGCTCAGGGCCCGTATCGGCCTCGTGCGCGAGGTGAGCGCCGGGGACACGGTCGGCTACGGGCGTGAATTCACCGCGCAGCGCGACAGCAAGATAGCGGTGCTGCCCATAGGCTACGGCGACGGCGTGTTCCGCTGCGCCATGCACGGCGGCGCTCAGGCGCTCGTGCGCGGTAAGCGCTGCCCTATCGTCGCGCGGATATGTATGGACCAGCTCTGCCTGGACGTTACGGACGTTCCCGATGTGCAGCGCGGGGACATCGCGACCTTCATTGGCCGCGACGGCGACGAGTTCATCCCATGCGAGGAGTTCGCCGCAAATTGCGGCACGATAACCAACGAAGTTCTCAGCCGCATGGGTAAGCGCCTGCCAAAGATTTACTCTGAAAAATAACGATAAAGCAATTCTTCAAGGAGGTAGAGTGATAAGTACATTTTGGTAGGAATTGTTTTTTTAGTTATAGGTTTGTTAATGGTAGTAAGTCCTTCAATCTTCTTTCAGATAACAGAATGTTGGAAAAGCGATAAAGCGAATGAGCCGTCAAAATTGTTTAAAATAAACACAAGGGTTGGAGAAGGTTTCTTCATCATTCGTAACCGTCAAACGTATTGA
>CAYXVA010000085.1:0-6550 GCA_964467975.1 uncultured Oscillospiraceae bacterium
GCCGCCGACGGGCGCACGGTGCTCGAATTCGGCTCGCGCAGGGCGCAGGGCGCCGACGCCGCCATTCTGGGCGCGCGCGCGGCGTACATCGGCGGCTGCGGCGGCACGGCCTGCGTGCTCACCGACCAGATATACGGCGTCCCGGCCGCCGGCACGATGGCCCACGCCTGGGTACAGATGTTCCCCAGCCAATACGAAGCGTTCAAGGCCTACTGCGAGATTTACCCCACCAACGCCGTGCTGCTCGTCGACACCTACGACACGCTCCGTCAGGGAGTCCCCGACGCGATACGCGCCTTCAACGAAGTGCTCAAACCGCGCGGGATAACAAAGTGCGGCATCCGCCTTGACAGCGGCGACATGGCCTATCTCACCAAACAGGCGCGTAAAATGCTCGACGAGGCCGGCTGGACCGAGTGCACGATAACCTGCTCGAACAGCCTCGACGAGCACCTCATACGCGAGCTGCTGCGCCAGGGCGCGTGCATAGACTCCTTTGGCGTCGGCGAGAGGCTTATCACCAGCCGCACGAGCCCGGTGTTCGACGGCGTATACAAGCTCGTGGCCGTTGAGGAAAACGGCGAGATAGTCCCGCGGATAAAGGTCAGCGAGAACGTCGGCAAGATTACGAACCCGCACTACAAGCGGCTCTACCGCTTCTACGGCCGCGACAGCGGCATGGCCGAGGCCGACTACATTGCCGTGTACGACGAATTTGTCGACGACACGAAGGCCCTTGTTATACGCGACCCGGACGCCACCTGGAAGCAGAAAACCATGACCAATTACCGCGCCCGTGAGCTACAGGTGCCGGTTTTCAAAAACGGCGAACTGGTCTACGACCTGCCCAGCCTGCCTGAGATTCAGGCCTATTGCAAACGCGAAGTCGCGACACTCTGGCCCGAGGTACTGCGCTTCGACTATCCGCATAACTACTATGTGGACCTCTCCGACAAGCTGCTCGGCATTAAGACTGAAATGCTGAGCGCAGCGCACGGCAGCTGATGGACGCCGCCAGCCGCCGCCTCGCCATCTCCGACGTACTCTCCCAGGGCGGAGGGCCCATCGCCGCCTCCGCCCTGGGAGAGCGCTTCGGCGTGAGCCGGCAGATAATCGTCGGCGACATAGCTCTGCTGCGCGCCGGAGGGCTGGATATAATCGCCACGCCGCACGGCTATGTCCTCGGCCCGGGCCAAAACGAGGGCATGCGCCGCACCATCGCCTGTATACACGATACCAAGGGCATGGAGCAGGAGCTCAACATCATGGTCGACAACGGCTGCACCGTGCTCGACGTCGTCATAGAGCACGCCGTATACGGGCAGCTCACCGGCGAGCTCCACCTCAAAAGCCGCCACGACGTCGCCGAGTTCATGCGCCGCGTGAATCAGGACGGCGGCGCGCCGCTCTCCACGCTCACCGGAGGCATACACACTCACACCCTGAGCTGCCCTGACGAAGCGAGCTACGAGCGATGCGTGCAGGATTTGCGCCGCGCCGGGATTCTGCTTGAGTGACGCACCGACTGGCCGTTGGGTGCGATAAGTTCGTTAAAAGTCTATCTAATATTGACAATCAGCCGCCCCGGCTGTAGACTGTGCTAAACGGGTGTCTTGACACCTGTAAAGTCATCTATACCGGGACGGTGGTTTTTATGTCCAAAGTGGGGGCGTTCCTCAAGCGCAAGGATATCGAAATTTCGCTCAGGCGCTACGGCATTGACGCGCTTGGCGCGATGGCCCAGGGCCTTTTCTGCTCGCTGCTGATAGGCACGATACTCAACACGATAGGCTCTCAGAGCGGCGTCGAGATTTTCTCGACGGTCGGCGGCTATGCGAGCGCGATGAGCGGCCCGGCAATGGCGGTCGCGATAGGCTGGGCGCTCAAATGCCCGCCGCTGGTGCTGTTCTCGCTGGCAACGGTTGGCTGGGCGTCGAACGCGCTCGGCGGCGCGGGCGGCCCCCTCGCCGTGCTGGTCGTCGCGATAATCGCCGCAGAGTTCGGCAAGGCCGTGAGCAAGGAGACGCCGATTGACATACTTGTGACCCCGCTCGTGACCATATTCATCGGCGTCGCGCTCGCTGCTGTAATTGCCCCGCCGATAGGCACGGCGGCAAACTACGTCGGGGAGCTAATCCGAATGGCGACTGAGCTGCAGCCTTTCCTGATGGGCATAGTCGTCTCAGCATTGGTGGGCATAGCGCTGACACTGCCGATTTCCAGCGCTGCGATATGCGCGGTCTTGCAGCTCACCGGCCTCGCCGGAGGCGCCGCGGTCGCGGGCTGCTGTGCTAACATGGTTGGCTTTGCCGTCATGAGCTTCCGCGAAAACCGCTGGGGCGGCCTTGTGAGCCAGGGCCTCGGCACGAGCATGCTGCAGATGGGCAACATCGTCCGCAACCCTAAGATATGGATACCCGCGATTGTCACGAGCATGATAACCGGCCCGATTGCCACCTGCGTGTTCAAGCTCGAGATGAACGGCGCGCCGATAAACTCCGGCATGGGCACCTGCGGATTGTGCGGGCCAATAGGCGTCTGGACCGGCTGGCTCAACCCCAGCGCGGAAGCGCTCGCGAACGGCGCCGTAGCCATCAGCCCGACGTGGTTCGACTATCTCGGTCTCGTGCTGATATGCTTTGTGCTGCCCGCAGTGATATGCTGGGCGCTGGGACTGCTGTGCAGGAAGATAGGCTGGATCAAAGACGGAGACCTCAAGCTGAACTGAATTTGAAACTAAAAGCCGCGCCAAAAGCGCGGCTTTAATTATGTCTACCTGGTACATGCAGGCACATTTTTCGTCTCTGTGTCCCCGGTGAATCTGAGTACCGGAGGCAAAAGAGCGCTTATTCCTATCCCATAACTTGGCGTTATCGCCCAAAGCCTGACGTTTTAGGGCGGAATTTTATTTGTTTTGTAATTTTTATGTCTATTTTGTAACCTAATGTATCTGTTTTTTTACTTGAAATTCACCTGATTTGTAAGTAATCTTAAATTATGTAATTTACTTATGTAACCTAGGAGATGTGAGCAATGTACAAGGCCAGACATGTAAAGCGCGCGAGGCACAGAGTTACTTTGCCTATGCTCGTGATTATAGCTGCACTGTGCGTTGCGATACTCTTTTTCCCAACCACAGCGTCAGGCGTCGCAACAACTCCCGACGCTGTATCGGGAGGGCGCAGCATTTTTGCGCAGCTCTCCTCCGGCCGGGACACCTACAGCATATTTCCCTGCGCGCAGCACGACGGAAGCGTCCAGGTCTCCTCGTCCAGCGCTGCGGCGGGCAAGACAGTCACCTTCACAGTGACCGCCGACAGCGGCTTCGAAACTGCCTCCGTCGCCGCGATAACCTCCGGCGGCAGCACGCTTGAGGTCAAGCGCGTGAAGGACGAGACCTACAGCTTCGTGATGCCCGCCCAAGGCGTGGTCATCGACGTGTGCTTCCAATGCAAAAGAGCATAAAACAATGCCCCGGTCGTTTGACCGGGGCATTGTTCCCAGAAAAGCGCAACCCCACCGGCCTCTGGCCGGCGGGGTTATTCTTTTTTTGCCTCGCGGATGTCACTCTCTCAGGTACGTGTAGTCCGTGAAGGAGTCCGCGCCTCCGGCGATGGTGCCGGTGGTGGAGTAGAAGCCGCTGGTGGACGAGTGCGTGAGAATGTTCACGTTGCTCGTCGTAACCGGCTGGTCGTACGGGTTGAGGCACTCGTTTATGACCTCGATCCACTCGTCTACGTAAATTGAGACGTAGCTCAGGCCCTTTATCGCGTCGTTGTAGTTGGCGGGGATGGTTTGGAACGAGATGTTCTCGCTTGAGCACAACAGGAACTGCCGCGCGAAGAAGGCCAGGTTCGACGTGGACATATTGGTGAGCACATACTCCTCGAAGATATTGATGAACTCCGTGAGGTGCGGGATGCTGCCAAGCGTGAGGAACTGGCTGGCTATGCTCATGAGGAAGTCCTGCTGAGTGCCGATGCGGCCTATGTCCGCCGTCACGTAGCCGGAGCGGAAGCGCATGACGCCAATGGCCTGTTCACCAGTCAGGTGCTGCATGCCGGCGTCGAGCTCAATCGAGAGGTTCTGTGACGGGTCATAGTAGTACATGTCGACCGGCACATCGTAGTCCACGCCGCCAATGGCGTCGATGAGCAGCACAAAAGCCTCCAGATCCACCGCCGCATACACGTCCGGCGTGAAGCCGAGGATGTCGGTGATGCCCTCCAGCAGCCTGTCTATGCCCGCCTGCATGCGCTCGTCCTCGTCGCTGCTGTCGGAGGAGTTGATACCGCGCAGGAAGAGTTCGTTTATCTTCTTCGTGCCGCCGGAGATGTTCACGAGCGTGTCGCGAGGTATGCTCACGACATTAATCGTATGGTTCACCGTGTCGAGGCGGCCCACCATTATCGTGTCCGTGTGGTAGGCGACCTGGTCAAAGCCGACAACGAGGAAGGTGTACATGCCGTCGACCAGGCTCGCGGGCGCGCCGGCGTTCGGGTCCTCGGTGGGCGTGGGAGTAAGCGTGGCGTCGGGGTCGGCCGTGGCATCCGGATCCGTGCTCTCTGCCACCGGAGAGAGCAGGCCGCTTCCGCTCCTCTCAGGCGGCTTCTCCCAGAGCGCGTAGACTATGACGACAAGCGCGATTACCGCGACTACAGCGCCGCAAACCGCGCCGATAACGCGGCCGGTTTTGCGTTTTTTCCTCCCGTTCGGGCGATTGCTGCCGCCGTTTGACGGCCTGCGCGGCAGCGGTGAGCCTCCGTCGCCGCCGGAACCAGTGTCCGGCGCGTCGGGCTCGTACTGTAACGCATCCGGCTCGTACTCCTGCGCTTCCTGCCCGTCGGGCGTATATTCGTCAGCCGCGCCATCCTGATAGACGCGCTCAGGCTCGTAATCGCGATTACTGCCGCTGCTGCGCCGTCCGGCGGAGTGCCCGCCGTGGCTGTTGCCGTTTAGCTTCATGGGCGTCAACCCTTTCAAAACCGTATTCGCGCCTTAGACGGCGCGCAGTGCGGAAATGTTCCGCGCGCAGTGGACATAATAACATATAATTGTGAACAAGTCTACAGTCCTCGTCAAATTTTAACCTCAATATATATTGACATAGTCAGGGCGGTATGTTATCATGTGTGTAACCAAAGTTACGATAGGAGTTGAATTATGGGCGAGGAAGTAAAGCTCGAAGAGCAGCCGCCGGCGAACGAGGGAAAACAGCGCAAAGTAAAACCTCAAAAGCCGCCAAAGCAGCCAAAACAGCCCAAGGAGGCAAAGCCGCAGAAAGAGCCCCGGCAGCCAAGGGAACCCAAGCAGCGGCGTGAGCGCGTGCTCGACGCTACCGACACCTTTGTGCCCGACAGCGGCGAGGAGACTATGAATGACGCCTTCCGCAAGCGCCTGGCTTACCTCATGAACGGGAATAATTCCCAAGGCAAGCCCGTAAATATACAGGAGCTGGCAGACGCCGTCGGCGTCTCACGCCCCGCGATTCGCAAATACCTCAAACCCAAGGGCGGCACGCCGACCACGCCCAGCGCCTCCACGGTCTGCGAGATTGCCAGATACTTCGGCACGACGCCGGACTTCCTGCTCGGCTTCGACACGCCCGATGCCGAGCACGAGCGCCGCGCGCTCGAGAGCGACTACTACAACGCTCTCGGCCTCAACCAGCGCACTATAGATCGCCTTAAAATGCTGCGCAGCAAGCAGGCCGACGAGCGCACGGCGGACATGGCAGCGGCGTTCATCTCCATACTCGACAAGCTCATCTGCGACTATGCCGACGGCGCGCTCGAAATGCTGGAGGAGCGAAAATGACGGCGGTCATCCGCCGCGAAGAGCCAGGCGACCACGACGCGGTTGAAGCTCTGGTGCGCGAGGCGTTCTGGAACGTATACCGCCCCGGCTGCTGCGAGCACCTTATCGTGCACCGCGGGCGGAGCGACGCCGCGCTTGTGCCGGAGCTCAACCTGGTCATGGAGTCCGGTGGCGAGCTTATAGGGCAGATAATCTACTTTGGCTCGCGCATACTGTTCGACGGCGGCGGAGAGAAGCCCTGCCTTATCTTCGGCCCAATCAGCATAGCGCCCGCCCGGCAGCGGCAAGGTTACGGCAGGCAGCTGCTCGACTATTCGCTCGAGCGCGCCGCCGCCCTCGGCTGGGACTGCGTTTGCATAGAGGGCAGCATCGGCTTCCACGGCCGGAGCGGCTTTGTCGTCGCGGGCGGCCAAGGCATACGCAAATACGGCGAAGCGCCCGGGACGGTGTCGCCGCATTTTCTGCTGCGCGAGCTTGTGCGCGGCGCGCTCTACGGCCTGACGGGTCAGTTTGTCGTCCCGGACGTCTACTCCGTGGACGAGGCCGACGCTGCGGCCTTTGACAGCCGTTTTCCGCCCAAAGAGCGGCTGCGACTACCCGGGCAACTCGAATAACGCATCGAAAAAACGAGGGAGACGGTTCGCCTCCCTCGTTTTTTCGTGTCTATGTTTCATAAAGAAGTTGCACAAAAGGACAAGATATGTCAAACTCATAGCATGAATCGGTATGAAAT
>CAYXVA010000086.1:0-6507 GCA_964467975.1 uncultured Oscillospiraceae bacterium
CGGGAACTTCCTGCGAGTTCGCGTGAGTTCCTGCTACTCGCTGCTAGCTTAGCATATTCGTTTCACAGGCGATAGACGTCAATACGTTTGACGGTTACATTATATCACAGCTTAGAGCCCCCAAAAAGTGCGAGTTAGGGGCAAAAATGTGCGAGTTAGGGGAAATCACGTTGTTATGTAAACTTATTTTCGCGCGGTGGACTTTTGCCGGCGGGCGTGTTAAGATAGGGCTGTACAGGCCAACGCGGAAGGGGGCGCGCTAGATGGAATTTGCAAACGAGCTGGACAGGCTCAGGTTTGAAGCGGTGCGCTCAAAACAGCTTCGGCAGCGCCTCGCCGGGCTCTATGACAGGCGGGACGGGCTTGCCGGTGACGACGAGCTCTTCGAACTGTGGCATACATACATAGACATTGACATCGCTGAGCGCGAGCTCAAGGGCCTCGACGGCTGCGAGCAGCGCTACGAGGAGGCGTATGAGCGCAAGCTGCGCGCAATCAAAGCCTCAGGCGGGACAGCCGCCGGACGCCTCGACGCGCTCGAGCGCGAGAGGACGGAATTGCTTCAGCTCAACCGCGACGCCGCAAACGCCGTCCACGACGCCGAGACGGCTATCAGCGCCGGAAAAATGGCCTACGAGTGCATAAGCGACGCCGTCGCCGCGGGAGAGGCGGATTTGTATCGCGACAGCGTCCTCGACGGCGCGGCGAAGAGCGCGCTCGTTGCCGAGGCCCGGGAACACATGGAACAGCTGCGCGTTGCACTCCGCTTCCTTGACGCCGGGCTCGGCAGCCTCGGCGAGGGTCTGCTCGACGAAGCCCTTGACGGCGCGGTGAGCCTTGTGGAGCGCTTTTTCGACGGCGTTGACGTGCCGCTTCTGGAGACTTGCAGCCTTGAGGATGCGGCCGCGCGCGCATGTCTTGTGACAGATTGCGTTGAGGGCGTGCTGCGGCGCGTGGAACAGGTCAACTCCGACGCGCTCTCCCGTCTGGCCGAACTCGACGAAGAATACGAGCGATTTGTGATAGAATATGAGCAGAAATAAACTCCGGGAGGCGCCGTATGGGCCTCCCGGAGTTTGCTTTTCCCGGCTCAACCGTCCGAGTAGAGGAAATCTTTAATCTCGTCCATAAACTGCTTGCCGTAGCCGGCCGCCTTCTTCTCGCCTACGCCCGGCACTTCCAGGAACTCGTCCAACGTGGTCGGCGCGAGACGCGACATGGCCTGGAGCGTCGCGTTCGAGAATATGACGTACGCGGGCACTCCGGCGGCGCTCGCCGCCCGGGCACGCACGCGGCGCAGCCGCTCGTAGAGCGCCGATGCGTCAAATTTGGGCTTGTCCGCCGCTGCTGCTGCGCGCTCTTTCGGCTGCTGCGGCGCGGATTTTGCCGCCGGTTTCTTTGCATCGGTGCGTACGCGCATGGTCACGTGCTCGCCGCGGAAGAGCACCTCCGCCGCCTTGGCCGTGGCGCACAGCGCCTGGTGCTCGTTCACGGCGGCGTAGCCTTTGGAGATGAGCGCGTCTATGTATGCGTTCACCGTATCGCGCTTTTTATTGCGCATCAGGCCGTAGGTCGACAGCGTGTCGAGGCCCTTGTCCACGACGCGCCCGCTCCCCGCGCCGCGAAGTACGTCGACGATCAGGCTCCGCCCGACGTTGTAGTGCAGCCTGGCGCGCACGCGCTCTATGCACGAGAGCACCATCTGCGCCTCGCGGGTGATATCGTGCTCGGTGTGCTCGCTCAGGCAGTTGCCGCAGTTGCCGCACTCGGTCGGGTGCTCCTGGCCGAAATATGACAGGATGTACCCGCGCAGACAGCTGTCGGTCTTGCAGTAATCTGCAATGGCGTTCAATCTCTCCAAATCGGCGCGGCTGCCGCCGCTCTCACCGTGCTCGATAAGATAGCGCGCTGTGGCGACGTCCTTGGCGGCGTAGAGCATTATGCAGTCGGCGTTTTCTCCATCGCGGCCCGCGCGCCCGGCCTCCTGATAGTATGCGTCGAGGCTTTTCGGCATGTTGTAGTGTATAACATAGCCGACGTTGGACTTGTCGATTCCCATACCGAACGCGTTTGTAGCAACCATGACGCGTGCGGCGTCGTACTGGAATGCCTCCTGCGCCCCGGCGCGCTCGGCGTCGGAGAGCCCCGCGTGATAGCGCACTGCCTTGTACCCGGCATCCAGGAGCGTTTGACACACCTGCTCAACGGTCAGGCGTGTGGAGCAGTACACGATGCCGCTCTTATCGCGGCGCTCCCTCACGAGCTTTAGCAGCTCGCGCTTCTTGTCCTTCGGCGCACGCACTTCGAAATACAGGTTGGGCCGGTCAAAACCGGTCACCAACACCTCGGGCTGCGAAAGGCCGAGCAGCTCCACTATGTCCCGCCTCACCCGCTCGGTCGCCGTCGCAGTGAACGCCGCAACCGTGGGCCGGAGCGGCAGCGAGGCGATGGCCGGGGCTATTCTCAGGTAGCTGGGCCGGAAGTCCTGGCCCCACTGTGAGACGCAGTGCGCCTCATCGACCGCGACAAGCGGCACCGTGAGGGTCGAGAGCGTGCTGAGGAAACCCGGCATCTCAAGCCGCTCCGGCGCTACGTACAGCAGCTTATACTGCCCGGCGCGCAGAGCGCTGAGCGTGTCACGGTACTCGCGCTCGGAGAGCGTACTGTTGATGTACGCCGCACCCACGCCGTTTTCCCGCAGTGCCTGCACCTGGTCGGCCATGAGCGAAATGAGCGGCGACACCACAAGCGACACCCCCGGCAGCAGTAGCGCCGGCACCTGATAGCACAGGCTCTTTCCGCCGCCCGTCGGCATGATGCCCAGGCAGTCGCGCCCGGCAAGGATGGCGTCTATAAGCGTCTCCTGGCCGTTGCGGAACTCATCATATCCGAAACAGCGCCGCAGTAACTCGCGCTTTTTATCCTCCGGCATTCTCTCATCCTCTCTTTCTCTGTTACGGCTCCCCAAGCGCGGCGCGCAGCTTTACTATCGCGCGCTTTTCTATACGGCTGACATAGCTTCTCGATATACCCAGCCTTTCGGCGCACTCGCGCTGGGTGAGCGGCGCGGCGCCGTCGAGGCCGTAGCGGGCGCGTATGATCTCCGCTTCCCGCGGTTCGAGGCATTCGGAAATGCTCTCGCGCAGTTTTACCGAGGCGTCGCGCAGACTCACGCGCTCTGCCAGGTCGTCCTCGACCGCAAGCACGTCCATAAGCGACAGGCTGTTGCCCTCTGAATCCGTGTCCAGCGCCTCGGAGAGCGAAACGTCCAGGCTGGACTTCTTGAGCGAGCGGAAATACATCAATATCTCGTTCTCAACGCAGCGTGCAGCGTAGGTTGCCAGGCGCACGCCGCGGTCGGGCCTGTAGGTGTTCACTCCCTTTATCAGGCCGATAGTGCCGATGGATATGAGGTCCTCAGTGTCGGCATTGACGGTGTAGTACTTCTTAACCACGTGCGCTACGAGGCGCAAATTGTGCTCGATAAGGCTGTCGCGCGCGGCAGTGTCCCCGGCAAGCGTTGCCTCAACAAGCCTCCGCTCCTCCTCCGCCCCGAGCGTGCGGGGAAAGCTCCCGGCCGGATTCGCGAGCCTGAGCATGAGCAGCGACGCGCCCAATAGTGCGTACAGCGCCAACAAAAAGCAGCACCACCTTTCAAGTGATGCTCAATTATATTCGGCCGCGGCGTGTACACTTGCTTGACAAACACGACTCCGGCACTTAAAATTGCCAACGGGAGTTGATATCTTTGTCCGAACACACTCACACTCTGCCCGACGGCAGCACAATTACACATACTCACGGGCACACGCACTCACACACGCAGACAAAGGCCGTCATAAACCGGCTCAGCCGTGCCATCGGCCATCTGGAGAGCGTAAAGCGCATGGTGGAGAGCGGGCGCGACTGCACGGAGGTGCTCATACAGCTCGCCGCCGTGCGCTCCGCGCTCAACAACACCGCCAAGGTCATTCTCAAAGACCACATAGAGCACTGCATAACCGACGCCGCCGAACACGGCGACACCGAGGCGCTCGAGCAGCTTGAAAACGCAATAGAGCGCTTTATGACCTGACTTGTGAGCCCGGCGGGCTCAAATTACCATAGCGCCGTCGACGCCTATCACCTGTCCCGTCACATACTGCGCCTCGTCCCCGGCGAGGAAGCGCACCACGCGCGCCACGTCCTCGGGCCGTCCCAGACGGCCCAGGTAGATGCCGTCGACCATATTGCGCTTTTCCTCGTCGCTGAAGCACGAGAGCATGTCGGTGTCAATCGCGCCGGGCGCCACGGCGTTCACTCGTATGCCGCTCGGCCCAAGCTCCTTTGCAAGGCCCTTTACAAACGCGATTATTGCGCCCTTCGTTGCCGAATACGCCGTCTCGCACGAGCCGCCCTGAATGCCCAGGATACTCGACACGCACACTATGCTGCCCCGCTTTTGATGCACCATGTACGGTATCGCCGCCCGGCAGCAATTGAATACGCCGCCCAGGTTTACGGCGACTATGCGCTGCCACTCTTCGTCTGTCATATCCGTCAAAAGCCCGCTCCAGGCGATGCCGGCGTTGCAGACGAGGAGGTCCACCCCGCCAGTCGTCTCGAACATGGCGCGGACCTGCGCTGAATCGGCCACGTCGCACCGCACCATATCGGCGTTGAGTTCCTGGGCGAGAAGATAGGCTTTTGAGTAACTGTTGAGGTAATTTATAGTCACGTGCCAGGCGTCGTTTGCCAGGCTGTGGGCAATCGCCGCGCCAATGCCGCGCGAGGAGCCCGTAACAAGAGCTTTTTTCATTGAGAACCACCCTCCCCTGACAGTATATCATACAACAGCCCGCTTTGAAAGAGCGCGATTGGAGGCAGCAAGTATGGAAATCAAGCCCATCGCCCGCATACGCAGCGATTTTCACGACAAATTCGGCATTCCCCGCCAGAGCGGCGTCGTGCCTGAGCTCGTTAGCAGCGTTGTCTTTGAGCCGGAATACCGCTTTGCCGAGGCAGTGCGCGGCCTGGACGGCTATGACTACATCTGGCTTATCTGGGAGTTCTCCGCCAACCGTCACTCCGGCTGGTCGCCCACGGTGCGCCCGCCCCGGCTCGGCGGCAACGAGCGCATGGGCGTCTTTGCCACGCGCTCGCCCTACCGTCCCAACCATCTGGGCCTCTCGAGCGTAAAGCTTGAGAGCGTCCTCACCACGGACGAGGGCCCCGTGCTGATAGTGCGCGGCGCGGACCT
Organism: uncultured Oscillospiraceae bacterium; assembly: GCA_964467975.1. GTDB lineage: Bacteria > Bacillota > Clostridia > Oscillospirales > Oscillospiraceae > Scatomorpha. Next base: position 5,240 of record CAYXVA010000086.1, read on the forward strand.
GATGGACGGCACGCCTATCTTCGACATCAAGCCCTATATCTATACGGACGTGCACCCCGATGCCAGACAGGGCTTCACGGAAAAGCCCTGGCAGCGGCTTTCGGTCGACATCCCGGCGGAGATGGCCGGGCGCCTTGACGCGGACAAGCTCGCGGCGCTCAAAGGCGTGCTCGAGCAGAACCCGCGCCCGGCCTATCAGCACGACCCCGAGCGCGTCTACGGATTGTCTTTCGCGGGCTGCAACGTGCGCTTCACTGTTAACGACACCACCCTGACCGTAGTGGCCATAGACACCATCGACGCCGGCTGACACGCAGCGAGCGCCGCTATTTCTTACGGAGGCACAATTGTTATGTACGACGAACTCACCAAGGAAGATATTGAAAAGATGCAGAAAGAGCTCGATTACCGCACGCGTGTGCTGCGGCCTCAGCTCATCGACGACGTCAAAGTCGCCCGCGGCTTCGGCGATTTGAGCGAAAACTTTGAATATAAGGCCGCAAAGCGCGAGAAAAACCGCAACGACTCGCGCGTGAGCTACCTCGAGCGCATGATTAAAACCGCGCGCGTTATCTCGGACGACAGCGCCGACGACGTTGCAGGGCTCTACGACCACGTCACCATCCGCGCCGAGGGCGACGGCGAAGATCGCGTTATCACTCTCGTTACCACTCTGCGTCAGAACGCGCCGGAGGGGCTTATAAGCAAGGAGAGCCCCGTCGGCAAGGCCGTCATGGGCCGTAAGGCCGGCGAGCGCGTGTACATAAAGCTCAGCGACGATGACGGCTACTACCTCGACATACTCAAGATAGAAAAGGGCAGCGACGACGGCAGCATACCCATCCGCGGCTATTGAAATCGCGCCATATTATAGCTAAAGAGAATATCTCAGCATACTTCGCAGGTATTTGCAATAGGCAGCCGGTTGAAGTATAATTGTAGCAAACTCAAAATGGGAGGCAAATCATGGTATACAGAGATTTTCAGGGACTGAAGCTCAGCGGGCTCGGCATGGGCAACATGCGCCTGCCCGTTATCGACGGAGACGACGGCAAAGTCGACTTCGCCGAGGCAGAGCGCATCATCGACTACGCCTACGAGCACGGCGTCAACTACTTTGACACCGCTTACGGCTATCACAACGGCAACAGCGAGCTGGCTGTCCGTCAGGCTCTCAGCAAGCACCCGCGCGAGAGCTATTACCTCGCCGACAAGTTCCCCGGTTACGACCTCGCGAACATGCCCAAGGTCAAGGAGATTTTTGAAGA
>CAYXVA010000087.1:0-2879 GCA_964467975.1 uncultured Oscillospiraceae bacterium
CCGTGCTCCGAGCACCAGCCGGCTATCTTGAGTGCCTTGCCCTCGCCGCGATAGCCGCAGCTGAAGTCGTAGCCCACGACCACGTGTACGGCGTGGAGCTCGTCGACAAGCGAGCGCATGAAGTCCTGCCACGGCATCTGCATTACCGCGCGGTTGAAGTGGATGAAAATGACGCTCTCAATCCCATAGACGCGGCGGATAATCTCCGCTCTGCCCTCGGGCGAGTTGATAAGCGGCATCTCCACGCCCTTTACAAGCGTGTCCGGGTGCGTATCAAAAGTCAGCACGGCTGGCGCAACATGGCGCTCTTCGGCGCGCTGCTTCGTCTTTTGCATCAGCGCGGCGTGGCCCAGGTGCACCCCGTCGAAAAAGCCCAGGGCTATAACTCTCTTGGTGTCCGGCATATCTCAAACCTCGAAAAAACTCTTTATCGTCCGCAAGACCCCGTCTTTCACGGTGCCAAGCGCCAAAAACTCGCCGTCTGCGGCGTATACGCGCACTTCGCCCTCGGCCACACCCGGCCTCGCCGTGACAAACGAGCCGTTGCGCACCGCGCGCTCGGCCCGCTCGCTCCAGAGCGTCAGCGCCGGGGCGTCCGCAAACAGCGTGTCTATCGGCAGCAGGCAGTTTGCCGCGCCGCGCCGCTCGATCTCCTCAAGCGTGAGCGCGTTTTCAACGCAAAACGGCCCGGAATGCGTGCGCCGCAGCGCCGACATACAGGCCCCGCAGCCGAGCGCCGCGCCGATGTCCGCGCAGAGCGACCGTATGTACGTGCCTTTGGAGCACTCGACGGCAAGCGCGTAATCCCCGTCCGGGAGCGGGCCCGTGCAATCCAGGCGTGTTATGTTAACCTGCCTCGGCTTCCGCTCGACCTCGCCGCCGGCGCGGGCAATGTCGTAGAGCTTCCTCCCACCAACCTTTATCGCGCTGTACATGGGCGGAATCTGCTCAATTTCGCCGGTAAAACGCGGTAAAACGGCGCGGATCTCGTCCAGACCGGGCGTGACGTGCGTCTCGGTGAGCGTCCTGCCCTCGGTGTCGAGCGTATCGGTCGTGAGGCCGAAGCGTATGTGCGCCTCGTAGCCCTTGAACTGGGCCTCGGCGTACTCGGCCGCGCGCGTAGCCCGGCCCACGAGCACCACCAGCACGCCCGTGGCCATAGGGTCGAGCGTCCCGGCGTGGCCCACACGGCGCGTGAGCGCGAGGCGGCGGACTTTTCCCACCACGTCGTGGCTCGTCCACCCGGCGGGCTTGTCCACTATCAGTATTCCGCTCACAGCTCCGGGCATTTCTCGTCTATCGCGCGGAGCATGAGTGAGAGCGCCTCCTCCACGCCGCAGTGGAGCGTGACGCCCGCGGCCATCGCGTGGCCGCCCCCGCCGTACACGGCGCATATCTCGGAGACGTTGACCCCAGGCTTGCTGCGGGCGGAGACCTTGCTGCCCTCGGGCACTTCGCGTATCGTGAGGCTTATGACGCTGCCCTTGGCCTTGCCCGCGAGCCCGGCCAGGTCGTCGCAGTCGTTCTCATCCGCGCCGCACTCGTCCATCATGGCCTGGGTTATCACGTTGACGCTTATCTTCCCGTCATGAAAGTAGCGCATCCCGCTGAGCATCCGGCCCTCGAGCGCCATGCGCGCGCGGGACATGGTCCGGAAAAGCGCAATGTTCAGCGCGCTGTTGTCCGCGCCGAGGTCTATCAGCTCGGCGGCGGCGCGCAGGGGGGGGGCGTTCGTGGTGGAATACTGGAGGCAGCCCGTGTCGGGGCTCACGGCGGCGTAGAGCATGTTGGCCTCCTCCGCCGTGACGGAGCCGCACAGCTCCTTTATTATATCCAGCACCAGCTCGCCGCAGCTCGAGCGCTCGGCGGCGAGGCAGAGGTTTGCGGCGAAGCGGCTGTTAGACGGGTGGTGGTCAATGGCGAGCGGGATGTCCCCGCCCACGCCGTCGGGGAAGAGCCCCTCGCTCGCTACGTCGACGGTAATGAGCGCAGACGGCGCAAGGCCCTCGGGAGCCTCGTAGGGCGTCACAAAGGGCCTGTAGGTCTCGGTCGTCTCAGGGTTTGCAAAGCACCAGGCTTTTTTCCCGCGCCTCCTGAGCGCCGAGCAGAGCGCCGCGCCCGAGCAGAGGGTGTCCCCGTCCGGGCGGCGGTGGCTTATTATAAGGTAGTCGTCGTGAGCGTCGAGCCACTCGGCGCACTCACTCGCTGTCAGATTCTTCGTCATGCTTCTCAGCTTCCTCGATTTCCTCAATCATGCGGCTTATTTTCGCGCCGTACTCCATCGAGTGGTCGAGCTCAAAGACGAGCTCCGGCGTGTATCGAAGGCTCAGCGACGCGCCGAGCTCGCGCCTGAGCCACGGTCCGCAGCTTTTGAGCCCGCGCTTGAACTCGCGTTCGTTGAGCTCGCCGAGCACGCTCAGCCAGACCTTGGCGTAGCGCAGATCGCCCGTCGTCTCGACGCGCGTTACGCTTATCATGCCCTGCTGCACGCGCGGATCCTTGACGGAACGCAGCAGCTCACTCAGCACGCGCTGTACATCGTCGTTTATGCGGCCCATTCGGGTTGAATTTGCCATATAGTTACCTCTTAAAAGTATTTAACGCTTGAATTCGTTTGTGCTGAGTCTTATTTTTCAGCACAGAATCGCATCCATACTGCACCCCAGTACAAGGGCGGGCGGGGGCGCCCTCCCCTACAGTCAAAATTGCAAAGCAAATTACATATTGTATGGGCGGGTGTCCTCACCCGCCCTCTCGCGCAAGCGAGAAATTCCACGCTTGCATGGGGTAATGCGTTGCATTGCGCCAGAGACCTTACACCTCAATCTGCTGCATCACGTAGGCTTCGATGATGTCGCCGACGCGCTCGTCGTTGAACT
>CAYXVA010000087.1:2889-6491 GCA_964467975.1 uncultured Oscillospiraceae bacterium
ATCTGGATGCCGCACTCATAGCCGGCGGCAACTTCCTTGACGTCGTCCTTGAAGCGGCGCAGAGAAGCCATCTCGCCCTCGAACACGACTATGCCGTCGCGCACGACGCGGACCTTGCAGCCGCGCTGGACCTTGCCGTCCTGGACGTAGCAGCCGCAGACGGTGCCGACCTTGCTGACCTTGTAGAGCTGGCGTATCTCGATATGGCCTATGACCTGCTCTTCGAACTTGGGCGCGAGCATGCCCTTCATGGCGGCCTCTATCTCGTTGATGCAGTCGTAGATAACGCGGTAGGTGCGTATCTCGACGTTGGCGCGGGCCGCATAGTCGCGCGCGCCGCCGTCCGGGCGGACGTTGAAGCCGACGATAAGCGCGTTGCTGGTCGCGGCGAGCATGACGTCGCTCTCGTTTATAGCGCCGACGGCGCTGTGTATGACCTTCACGCGCACTTCTTCGTTCGAGAGCTTCTCGAGCGAGGTCTTGACGGCCTCGGCAGAGCCCTGCACGTCGGCTTTGACGATGATGTTGAAGTCCTTGATCTCGCCCTGCTTAATCTGGGCGAAGAGGTCGTCGAGCGTGACCTTCTTGGCGACGCCGAGGGTGCGCTCCTTGGCCTGCTGCTTGCGCTCGGCCACGAGCTCGCGGGCCATGCGCTCGTCTGCGACGGCGTTGAAGATGTCGCCCGCGTTGGGGACTTCGCTCATGCCGGCGATCTCGACGGGGATGCTGGGCCCGGCCTCGGTCACGCGCTGGCCCTTGTCGTTTATCATGGTGCGGACGTGGCCGACGGCGGTGCCAGCAATGATGATGTCGCCGTGGCGCAGCGTGCCGTTCTGCACGAGGACGGTCATGATAGGGCCGCGGCCGCGGTCGAGCCGCGCCTCAATGACGGTGCCCTTCGCCGGACGGTTCGGGTTGGCCTTGAGCTCGAGCACTTCGGCCAGGACGACCAGGTTCTCAAGCAGATTGTCGATGCCCTCGCCGGTCTTGGCGGAGATAGGGCAGACGATAGTGTCGCCGCCCCACTCCTCGCTCACGAGGTCATACTCGGTGAGCTGCTGCTTGACGCGCTCGGGGTTCGCGCCGGGCATATCCATCTTGTTTATGGCCACGACGATGGGAATATTCGCGGCCTTCGCGTGGTTTATCGACTCTATGGTCTGCGGCATGATGCCGTCGTTGGCGGCGACAACGAGAATCGCGATGTCCGTAACGGACGCGCCGCGCGCGCGCATGCTCGTGAACGCCTCGTGGCCCGGGGTGTCCAGGAAGGTTATCGGGCTGCCGTTGATGTTGACGGTGTATGCGCCTATGTGCTGCGTGATGCCGCCGGCCTCGCCCGCCGCGACGTTGGCGTGGCGGATATAGTCCAGCAAACTGGTCTTGCCGTGGTCGACGTGGCCCATGACCACGACGACGGGCGCGCGGGGCACGAGCTCTTCGGGCCTATCCTCGCGGTCGTCAATGAGCTTCTCCTCGACCGTGACGACGACCTCGTGCTCGACCTTGCAGCCGAGCTCCATGGCGACCAGCGCCGCGGTGTCATAGTCGATGATGTCGCTGAGCGAGGCCATGACGCCGTTTTTTATAAGGGCCTTGACGACCTCGGCGCCGGTTTTCTTCATGCGTGAAGCGAGCTCGCCGACGCCGATGGTGTCGGGTATCTGCACCTTGACCGGGGCCTTCTTGGCTATCTCGAACTGCAGCTTCTGCATGCGGTCGCGCTCCTCGGCGCGGCGCTTGGCGCTGGCTGCGGCCTGCTGCTGGCGCTGCTTCTGCTTGTTGGAGAACTTCTCCTTGCCGCCGCGCTTGTTCGTGTCGGCCCCGTGCGCGCCGGCCATGCGGTCAAAGCGCTCGTCGTACTTGCCGAGGTTGACGTTTCCGGCGCCGCGCGTATCAATGATGCGCTTCTCGGGCACCTGCCGCGGGACGAACTGCTTCTCCTTCTTGGGCTGCTGGGCGCTCTGCTGCGCCGGCGCAGAAGGCTGTGCATCCGGCTGCGTCTCCGGCTGCGGCTTGCTTTGAGCGCTCTGCTGTCCGGCGGACTTGGACTTTGCCGCGTTCGCCGCTGGCTTGCTCTCCGGCTTGCTTACGCTCTCCGGCACGCTCATCAGCTCCTCCATGCTCGCGCACTGGTGCTGCTGGGTGAGGTAGTCAAAAATTATGGACAGCTCCGCGTCGTCGAGGACCTGCATATGGTTCTTCGGCGCGGTGGCATACTTAGTCAGTATTTCAGTGATAACCTTAGAAGAGAGGCCAAAATCCTTGGCCACCTCGTGAACTCTGTATTTTTCAAAACTACTCATGTGTTTCCCTCCCCGGTTTCCTTTTTGGCCCTCTGGCCTTGCGGTAAGCGGCCTTGTCGCTGCGACGCCGCATCTCCTCGGCGAGCTGCGTATACCGCTCCGGCCACATACCGGCCAGGGCGTCCAAAAACGCGCTCGCAAGTCCGAAGTCCGTGCAGGCGACCATGGAGCAGCCGCTCTTGCCCAGAGCGTCAGAGAGCTGCTCTTTTGTGTACGGCAGCTCGACGTACAGCGCGCGGCGCCCTGTCAGATAGCCCCTGGCACGCCTGACGGCGTTTTCCGAGGCGTCGGAGGCCACGCAAACTATTCGCGCCTTTCCGTCCCTGACTGCATAGCCCGTGGCGGTCTCGCCCGTCTCCAGCCGTCCGGCGCGGCGCATAAGTCCGAGGTAATTAATAGCTCTGTCCGTTGTTATCCGCCTCCATCGCCGCGGCGAGGCGCTCCATGACCTCGTCGGGTATTGGGGTCTCCAGCGCCCTTGAGAGGGCCCGTGACTTCACCGCGCGCCGAAGGCACTCGGCGTTGCGGCACACATATGCGCCGCGTCCGGGCTTTTTGCCCTTCGGGTCGAGCGAGACCTCGCCCTCGGGCGAGCGCACAACGCGCAGCAACTCGGGCTTGGGCTTCATCTCCCGGCAGCCCAAACATTGGCGCATGGGTATTCTCTTGGGCATAGGCGGCCTCCTTTGCTCCGGCGGCTTACAGCTCGGCGGCTGCGTCGGACTTGATGTCTATCTTATAGCCCGTCAGCTTTGCCGCCAGGCGGGCGTTCTGGCCCTCGCGGCCTATGGCCAGGGAGAGCTGGCTGTCGGGAACTATGACGCGGCTGGACTTCTCGTCGGTCATCGTCACGCTGAGCACCTGGGCGGGCGCCAGGGAGTTGGCGATGTAGGTCTCAGGCGACTCGCTGTACTCGACTATGTCCAGCTTCTCGCCGCCGAGCTCGCGGATGATCTCGGCCACGCGCGCGCCGCGCGGGCCCACGCAGGCGCCGATGGCGTCCACGTCCGGCTCCTGGCTGAAAACGGAGAGCTTGGTGCGCGAGCCGGCCTCGCGGGCGATGCCCTTTATCTCCACCGTGCCGTCGAAAATCTCGGGCACCTCGCGCTCAAACAGCCGCCTCACCAGCCCGGGGTGCGAGCGGGAGACGAGTATCTGCACGCCCCTGGTCGAGCGGCGCACGTCGAGCACATACACCTTGACAGTCTGGCCCTCGGTCAGCTCCTCGCCGGGCATCTGCTCGGAGCGCGCCATGAGCGCCTCGGTGGCCTCCGCGCCCTGGCCCATCCGCAGGGG
>CAYXVA010000088.1:0-6487 GCA_964467975.1 uncultured Oscillospiraceae bacterium
CTATGACGCGATTGAAGATAAGGGTGCGGACGTCATGTTCGAGGCGCAGATCGGTGCGCTGCGCGACATCGACTTCGGCATCTACCCCTACACCAGCTCGTCGACCACGCTCGCGGCCTACGCGCCGATAGGCGCGGGCGTCCCGGCGCACAAGCTCGACAGGGTCGTCGGCATCATGAAGGCGTACTCGAGCTGCGTCGGCGAGGGCCCGTTCACATGCGAGTTCTTCGGCGACGAGGCCGAAAAGCTCCGCGCCCTCGGCGGCGAGTACGGCGCGGCGACCGGGAGGCCCCGGCGCGTCGGCGGCTTCGACGTCGTTGCCAGCCGCTACGGCGTGCGCGTGCAGGGCGCGACCGAGCTCGCTCTCACCAAGCTCGACGTCCTCTCCGGCTACGGCGATATCCCCGTCTGCACGCACTACGAGGTCGACGGCGTCATAACCGACAACTTCCCGAGCGGCGGCGCTCTCGAGCGCGCAAAGCCCGTGTACGAGTATCTCCCCGGCTTCGACGGCGACATAACCGGCTGCCGCAAGTTCTCCGAGCTCCCCAAGGCCGCGCAGGACTACGTCGAATACTGCGAACAGGCAGTGGGCTGCAAGATAACCTACGTCTCCGTGGGAGCGGACCGCGAGCAGATAATAGTCCGCTGAAGCAGACGAAAGACCACGCAAGAACTGCGCGGGTCCCCGACCCTACACCCGGGATTGAACCGCCGCAAGAGAGCTGTAGGGGAGGGCGTCCCCGCCCGCCCTCTCGCGGGAGCGAGAATAAATCCCGCCCTCTTTGAGGGAGGTGGCCCGAAGGGCCGGAGGGAGTTTGCGCGGAAGGCCGTGCGTGCCTTTGGGGAGACTCCCCCACTCGGCTGACGCCGACAGCCCCCTCGGGGAGGGGGCGATAACGCGCGTTGGCAACGCCGGCGCGGCGTGACAATATGCGGGCATGTGTCGATACTCAAGGGACGTCGAGGACGCAGTCCCTTGCGGAGTTTGTGCGCGTGGCAGCGTTTGCGCCTTGCTGGTGCGTTCCCGCTCCACCCTGCAAGTTCTATCGCCGTTCTTCCGGGGCGGCGCGGAGGGAACGCACGCGAAAAGCCTTTTAGGCGCATGGCACCTGAAAAAACAGGAGTTAAAAATGAGACTATTCCTAGCAATTTTATTATGTAAGCTCTCCCGCGCCGCGCTCAGGCTTATCGGCCGAGGCGGCACGGCGCTGCCGGGCACACTCGCGCTGCGCGTGTGCCCGGACATCGTTTCCCGGCTGGCCAAGAACATACGCTCTGTCATGGTCACGGGCACCAACGGCAAGACCACCACGTGCCGCATGATTGAGAAGATGCTCACCGACGCGCACATAAGCTGCCTCGCCAACCGCTCCGGCTCAAACCTCGAGCGCGGCATCGCGGCGGATCTGTGCTCCAACGCCTCGCTGACGGGCAAGCCAAAAAAGCGCGTGGCGGTCATCGAGTGCGACGAGGCGGCGTTCAAGCGGGTGTGCGGCGAGGTTCAGCCTGCGGTGATCGTCGTCACCAACATCTTCCGCGACCAGCTCGACCGCTACGGCGAGGTCACGCACACGCTCGAGAGCATCCGCATAGGCCTCGAGCGCGCCCAGGGCGCCATCGTCTGTCTGGACGCCGACGACTCGCTTGTCGCCTCGCTTGCGCCGGACGCGCCGGACCGCGTCCGTTTTTACGGCATAGACGCACCGCTCGGCGCGGGCTCGGATATCTCCGACGCGCCGAGGTGCATAGTCTGCGGTGCGGAGTACGAGTACGACTTCCACACCTTCGCCCACCTGGGCGGCTTCCGCTGCCCCAAGTGCGGCTATTCGCGCACCGAGCCCGACGTGGCCGTTGCAGGCGTCGACGCGCTCGGCGCGGACGGCTCTGTGGCCGAGCTGCGCGTGGACGGCGAGTACTACACCGCCACCGTCAGCCTACCGGCGACGTACAACCTCTACAACGCCGCCGCGGCCGTGGCCGCCGCCACTGCCCTCGGCGTGGACGCGGAGAGCGCCGTCAAGAGCCTCGCCCACATTGAGAGCGGCTTCGGGCGCATGGAGCGCTTTGAGCTCGGCAAGGCGAAGGTCACGATGGTGCTCGTCAAGAACCCCGCGGGCTGTGACCGCGCGATCGACTACCTCGCCGCCATGGACGAGGGCACCACCGCCGTATTCTGCCTCAACGACGCACAGGCCGACGGCACGGACGTGAGCTGGATTTGGGACGCGGGCTTTGAACGCATTTTCGCCGGCGGCAGACCGCCCAGGGAGATAATCGTGTCAGGGACCCGCGCCGAGGACATGCGCTTGCGCCTGAAATACGCCGGGGCGGACGAGCACGCGGTGCGCATAGTGCGCGACGTGAAGGAGCTCGCCGACACCGTCGCCAAGTGCGAGGGGCACGTCTGCATCATGCCGACGTACACGGCCATGCTGCCGCTGCGTGCGGAGCTGGCCTCGCGCGTGGGGAGAAAGGAGTTCTGGAAATGATGGAGCTTCAAATTTGCCATTTGTACCCCGACGTGCTCAACCTGTACGGCGACCGGGGCAACGTCCTGTGCATGAAAAAGCGTCTCGCCTGGCGCGGCATCGGCTGCACCGTGACGGAGCTGCCGCTCGGCGAGCGCAGACCGCTTTCAAAGTACGACCTCTTTTTCATCGGCGGCGGGCAGGACTTTGAGCAGAGTTTGCTGCTCGACGACCTCCGAAACGGCAAGGGCGAGGACATAAAGGCTGCCGTCGCCGACGGAAAGGCGTTTTTGTGCGTCTGCGGCGGCTATCAGCTCATGGGTCACAGCTACGAGACCTACACCGGCGAGCGCTTCGAGTTCCTCGGCGCGCTGGATTTGCTAACCGTCGGCGCGAAGGAGCGCATGATAGGCAATTTTGCGTTCGAGACCGAGTTCGGCCCCGTCGTGGGCTTTGAAAACCACTCCGGCCGCACCCGGCTCGGCGAGGGCGTGCGGCCGCTCGGCACGGTCATACGCGGCTATGGCAACAACGGCGCCGACGGCACCGAGGGCGTGAGGTATTTGAACACCTTCTGCACCTACAGCCACGGCCCCGTGCTGCCCAAGAACCCGGCGCTCTGCGACGGCATTTTACTCGCCGCGCTGACGAGAAAGTACGGCTCGGCCGAACTCGCGCCGCTCGACGACATGAGCGAACAGGCCGCGCACGAGCACATGCTGCGCCGCCTGACAGAGAACGCATGAAAAAATGGCTCCCCGCCGGGGGAGCCATTTTTGCACACAGAAGTCGCCCTTATATCGCACAAGGCCCCTGCCCGGAGAAGGGCAGGGGCCGCTTCGTATTTTCAGGTCCTTGTCTTGCCTATAAAGAACGCTGCGACGAGGCCGGGGCCGGTGTGTGCGCCTATGATGGGGCCGATGTGGGTGTAGAAGATGTCCTTGAAGCCGCACTCTTTCTGCATGGCTTCGGCGAACTCGCGGGCCTTTTCGGGCGCGTCGGCCTCGGAAATGACCAGCGTCTGGCTGGGGGCGTCTATGACGAGGTCCTTGACGTCCTGCACCATCTTTTTGAAGCACTGCTTGTCGCCGCGCACTTTCTGCCAGACTTCGAGGTGGCCCTCGTAGTCGAGGTGCATGATGGGCACGATCTTCAGCGCAGTGCCGAAGGCCGCGCTGGTGCGGCTGACGCGGCCGCCGCGGTAGAGGTAGGTCAGATCGTTCGTGGTGAAGATGCTGTTCACCTCGTGGTGTATGCTCTCGAGGTCAAGGGCGTTGTCCTCAAGCGCCATGCCGTTGTTGCGGTTGGACGCGGAGCGCAGCACAATGAGCCCGAAGCCGGCGGAGGCGTTGGCGCTGTCCACGACGCGGCACGTCCAGCCGGGGAATTCGTCCATGAGCTGCTGCGCAGCGCTCTGGGCGTTGGCACAGCTGCCGGAGATGGCGGCGGCGAGGGAGATGTGCAGCACATCCTTTCCCGCCTCGGCGAGAGGACGCCAGAAGTCGAGGAACTCGCCGGGATTGATCTGGCTGGTCTTGGCCACTCCGCCCGCGCGCATCAGGCGGTAAAACTCCTGGAAGCCCTCTTCGGTCATGCCGTCGACCATGGGCTTGCCGTCCATGGTGAAAGGCATCTTGTACGGCAGGACGCCGATCTCTTCGCACTTTTGCAGCGACAGATCGCAACCGGAGTCAGCGGTTATCTGATAGATGTGTTCACTCATAGCGTTTGGCCTTTCTTTAATGTTTTATCATGGGAAATTATAGCTCAGGTTGCATAGTTTCGCAATAGTTAATTCGCACAAACACTCGCTGCACAGCCGCGCGCAAAAACACCGTACAATAAATAATATACAACTTCGCGCAAAGTCCACGGGAAAATTAAAAAACCCTATTGACAAACGCATATAGTCGTGGTATGTTAGTGCCACGGTTAATTAGTCAAGCAACTAACCGATTAACAAACAGGAGGTGAGCACATGGCGGGCTTTGACGGGACACGTCCCATCTTTCTTCAGCTTGCGGAGATGCTGGAGGAGGGGATAATCTCCGGCGCCTACCCGGAGGAGGGGCAGATACCCTCCATAACCGAGTTCTCCGCGACGCTGAAAATCAATCCGGCCACGGCGCTCAAGGGCATCAATCTCCTGGTTGGCGAGGGCCTGGTGTACAAGAAGCGAGGCGTCGGCATGTTCGTGGCCACGGGCGCGCGCGACGCGCTGCTTAATAAGCGGCGGGAGAGCTTCTACACCGACCGTGTGCGCCCCGTTGCAAGGGAAGCATCGTCACTGGGATTGACGCTCCCGGAGCTCACGGGGCTCGTGGAACGGGCCTACAACGACGAGGAAAAGGAGTAACATCATGGCTATAGAACTCAGAGGCGTCACGAAGCGCTACGGCGCGACCACGGCGCTCGACAACGTGTCCGTCAAATTCGGCGGCGGCATAGTCTACGGCCTGCTCGGCGCCAACGGCGCGGGCAAAACTACGATGATGAACGTTATAACAAACCGGATATGGGCCGACTCCGGCGAGGTGCTCATAGACGGCGAGAGCGCCCCGGGCAACGACCGCGCGCTCGGCAAGGTATACATGATGGCGGAGGCAAACCTGTTCCCGGACAGTATGAAGGTCGACAGCGCGCTCAAGCTCACGCGGAGCTACTACCCCACCTTCGACATGGACTACGCCATGAGCGTCGCTGAGAAGTTCGCGCTGCCCACGAAGAAGAACGTCAAGGCGCGCTCTCCACCGGCTACGCGAGCATCTTCCGGCTCACGCTGGCGCTCGCGGTGAACTGCCCCTACGTCATATTCGATGAGCCGGTGCTCGGCCTCGACGCGCAGCACCGCGACCTCTTCTACCGCCTGCTGATGGAGAAGTGCGCCGAGGGCGAGCAGACCGTGATACTCTCCACCCACCTCATACAGGAGGCGGCGAAGCTCATAGGCCACGCGGTTATCATCAAAAACGGCAAGATAATGCGCGACGCGGATGCCGACGAGCTCGCCGGCGCGGCGTATCAGGTGAGCGGTCCGGCCTCGATTGTGGACAACTACCTGCGTGGGCGGCATGTGCTGAGTGTGAACAGCCTCGGCGGGCTCAAGACCGCCTGCGTCGAGGGCGCGCCGGACGAGGATACCCCCGATGGGCTCGAGATTGCGGGCATGGATTTGCAGGACTACTTCATCGGGCTTATGAACGAACAGGAGGGTGTAAAATGAGGTTTCTCCCGGTTTTCAAGTATAGGTTCAAGGACTGTATGTTCAGCATGGGCGTTGTCATACTGGTCATGATAGTGCTCACAGCGCTGTGCTACTTCGGCATAGTCACGTTCGGCTCGATGACGAGGACGGACGGCAGCGGCGAAGTTATAATGGAGAGCACCACGATGAACTTCAGCATGCCGGTTGCCATCTTCATGTTCGTGCTGGCGATTGTGTCAATACGCGAGGATATGCGCCTCGGCATACAGAACGGCGCGGGGCGCGGCACGGTGTTTCTGGCGAATACGGCCTGTATGCTCGTGACAGCGGTGGTCCTCAACGTCGCGTTCTTCATTGTCACTGCCGTGTGGAGCCAGTTTGACACGGGCGTTTACATCGTAGACTTCTTCGGCGCGCTGTACAACAATGAGCCGTTCTTCGAGAGCCTCGACGACCTGGCGATAAGCAGCGTAGTGCTGCTCGCGCTGAGCATATTCCTCGCGGCTCTGGGCACTTTCATCTCGCTCATGTACTGGCGGCTGAACAAGTTTGGCAAGTGGGCCGTCTCCCTCGGGATAGGCGCGGCGGTGATACTCTTCGTGAACGTGCTGATTCGATACAATGCGATAGGAGCGGCGATAGGCCGCTTCCTCGAGTGGATGAGCCTGACGCCGAGGAACCTCGTGCTGAGCTTCGTGGTGCTCGCGGTCGTGTTCTACGCCTTCGCGAGGCTGCTCGTCCGGCGCAACGCGATAACCGCGGCGACGGTGTGAGCAAAAACATATAAACGCGAAAAAGCGGACGGGAAAAA
>CAYXVA010000089.1:0-6398 GCA_964467975.1 uncultured Oscillospiraceae bacterium
GCGACGTCGGCGAGCTATTCGCCGACATAGGCGACGAGCAGAGCATAGAGCAGAATTTGTCGACCTTTTCTTCGCACATGACGAACATTGTGCGCATATTGGATGAGTGTGGGGAGAACACCCTCGTGCTGTTTGACGAGCTGGGTGCGGGCACAGACCCCACCGAGGGCGCGGCGCTTGCAATATCAATCATCGAGTACGCCAGGAAGCGCGGCGCGGTGATAGCCGCCACGACGCACTACGCCGAGCTCAAGGTCTACGCCACCAACGAGAAGGGCGTCATGAACGCCTCGTGTGAATTCGACGTCGCGACGCTCAAGCCCACGTACCGCCTGCTGGTGGGCATACCCGGCAAGTCCAACGCCTTCGCCATATCCGAGCGCCTGGGCGTGCCCGGCGAGATAATCGACGACGCCAAGGGCCGTATCGGCACGGAGAGCGCGAGCTTTGAGGCCACGATTGCGAAGCTCGAGGAAGTCCGCCAGGCGCTCGAGCGCGACCGCGCCGAGACGGAGGAAAAGCTCCGTGAGGCTGAGGAAAACCGGAAGGAGTCGGCGAAGATACGCGTCGAGCTCGAACTGCGGCTCGACAAGGCCGAGGTGAAGGCCAAGCGCGACGCCGAGCGCATAATCGCCTCCGCGCGCGAGACCGCAGAGGCGGCGTTTGCCGAGATAGACCGCATGCGCTCGCAGATAAACGCCGAGGAGGACCACCGCGCGGCAAATGAGGCCCGCACAAATTTGCTGCGCAGCCTCAACGAGGCGGAGGAGCGCTTTGCCGAGCGCCCTGCCATGCCGCAGGAGTCCCGGAAGCCCACGCGCGCCGCCGTCAAGGGAGACACGGTCGAGCTTTTGAGCATGGGCGTCAACGCCGAGGTCGTGGACGTCAACCGAGACGGCACGCTTGCGCTCCGCGCCGGGGCCATGAGCCTCACGGCAAAGCAGGACGAAGTGCGCGTTGTAGAAAAGCCGAAGCAGAAAAAGAAATCCTCCGCATCCCCGCAGGGCGCGTCGCTGCGCGAGGCGTCCATGTCGGCGGAGCTCGACCTTCGCGGAATGGACACGCTGGAGGCCATACCCGTGCTGGAGCGGTACATAGATTCCGCCGTCATGGGCAAGCTGCATACTGTGACAATTATCCACGGCAAGGGAACGGGCGCTTTGCGCGCCGCCGTACAGCAGGCGCTCAGGCGCAACAAGGCCGTCAAGAGCTACAGACTCGGCCGCTATGGTGAGGGAGAAACTGGTGTAACCGTGGTTGAACTGAAATAAAATCCGCCTCAAGTATAAGGTACAACTTGTGTAAAAAGACAAATTGGGGAAAACCCCGTTGACGTTTCCCGCCAGATTTGATAAAGTTATTATGCTTAAAGCCTGAATCCGCAGGCTTGGGGTTGTGGAAGGAGTGTCTTTCGTGATATCCAAAGAGGTTACAATAAACAATCAGGTCGGCCTTCACGCCAGGCCCGCCACCTTCTTCATTCAGAAGGCCAACGAGTTCAAGAGCAGCATCTGGATTGAGAAGGATGACAGGCGCGTGAACGCCAAGAGCCTCCTCGGCGTTCTGTCCCTCGGCATAGTCAAGGGCACCGCCGTGAACATCGTGGCTGACGGCGTCGACGAAAACGAGGCTATCGCCACGCTGTCTGCACTGATAGACTCCGATTTCTCCGAGTAATCCGCGCAAAATACCTAGCAAGGGCGTGCATTTCGCACGCCCTTTTCTAATTAGCCATTAACTGACGCTATTTTGGGAGGCAATATGTTTGATATTGACGTCTGGCTCGCCCTCTGGCGGGATGCTGTGGAGGGCGAGTTCGGCCGTGAGCGCGATATACCACGCCTGTGTGCACAACATGCTCCACGAGCGCAGCGATGAAGTGCTCAAAGAGCTCTACAAATCGGCGTTCTTCGCCGTCCGCGCCATACACTGTGTCGAGACTGGCGAGCGCGTCCACACCCGTGCCGGGCTGCTGAAGCGCCGCGGCGAGCGCGAGCGCGACCTGATAGAGAGCCGCCCGCAGGGAGACTTCGATACAGCATCCACACGACTTATGACCTGGTCGTCCCGGCAGCTCTCCGCCCTGGGATGATTCTCGCCCCTCTCTGAGCGAGTCGGCCCGAAGGAAGTTTGAGGGAAGCACGCGCAAACCCCGAGGGCAACTTCCCCAGTCGGCTGACGCCGACAGCCCCCTCGGCGAGGGGGCGGACGTGTGAGATGCGTGTGCGCGATGTGACGCAACGCCGCGGCGTATCGAGACGCGCGGTACGTCGGGGACGACGCACCGTACAAGTTTCTGCCGCAACGTATAAAAGCGATTTGTAGGGGCGGGCTTCCATCGCCCGCCCTCTCGCCCGGAGGGCGAGAAATGCGCGGCGGCGCATCAAACGAGGCGCTCGCGTATGTCCACGTACGCCCCAGTAAGGGACGGCGTCCTCGACGTCCCGCCTTGCGATTCTCTGCCACTCCGCTGCGAGCGCCTGCGAGAAGGCCTTATATTTTAAAACGACACAAAAAGGAGGTGACCCGCCACGAAAATTGACGAACTGCGCGACAAGGCTAACCGTCTGCCGCTGCTGCCAGGCGTGTATATAATGAAGGACGCCCACGGCGAGGTTATCTACGTTGGCAAGGCCAAGGCGCTCAAAAACCGCGTGACCAGCTATTTTCGCGGCGAGCACCTGCCCAAGGTCGCGGCGATGGTGGCGAAGGTGGACGACTTCGACGTGATTGTCGTCAAAACCGAGTTCGAGGCGCTTGTACTTGAAAACTCGCTGATAAAACGCCACGAGCCACACTACAACATCCTGCTCAAGGACGACAAGGGCTATCCGTTTATACGCCTGGACGTCAAGAGCGAGTACCCGCGCTTCACTCTGGCCAACCGAACGGCCAAGGACGGAGCAAAGTATTTCGGCCCGTTTGGAGGAAGAAGCCAGACAAAGGACATAATAGATACGGTGTGCAAGGCGCTGCATCTGCCCACCTGCGCACGGCGCTTCCCGCGCGATATTGACAAGGCGCGGCCCTGCCTCAACTACCACATGGGCTCCTGCGCCGGATGGTGCCGCTCGGGGCACTCGGCGGAGGACTACCGCGCGGCGATAGCCCAGGCAGAGTTAGTCATGTCTGGGCGCACGAAGGAGCTCACCGAGGACTTGACGCGGCAGATGGAGGCAGCGGCGGAGGATTTGAAGTTTGAGCTCGCCGCAGATTTGCGCGACCGAATCCGCGCCGTAGACAGCCTGGGAAACCGCCAGCGCGTCATTTACGCCGTGTACGCCGACACGGACGCCGTCGGCTTTTACCGGGGCGCAAAGACCTGCATGGCCGTGCTGCACTATGTTTCGGGCAACCTGGCCGACAAGGACTTCGAGCTCATGGAGGAGCCGCTCGAGTCCGACGGCGAGGCCGTCAGCACGCTGGTGCGGCAGTATTACGCCGCACGCGGTGCGTGGCCGAAGTTCATCCTGCTCCCGGACTGCATGGCCGGGGAGGACTTGACTGCGCTCTCCGAGCTTTTCTCGAAGGAGAGCGGGAAAAAAGTGCGCGTCGAAGTGCCGCAGCGCGGCGACAAGCGCAAGCTGCTCGAGACGGCCGAGACCAACGCCCGCGAGGAGGTCGAGCGCGTGGCCACGGCGCAGCAGAAGTCGCTCAAAACGCTCGAATGGCTCCAGCGCACACTCGGCCTGCCAAATATCCCCGAGCGTATAGAGGCGTTCGACATCTCAAACCTGGGCAGCGAAGGCATAGTCGCGGCTATGACGGTGTTCGTGCACGGCAGGCCGCTCAAGCGCGATTACAGGAAATTCCGCATCCGCGACTTGACCGAGCCGGACGACTACGAGAGCATGCGCCAGGCCGTCTCCAGACGCTTTAAACGCGCGCTCGACGGCGACGAGAAGTTTTCGGACATGCCGGATCTGCTGCTCATAGACGGCGGCGCCGCCCACGCCGCGGCGGCCCAGGGCGTGCTGCACGGCTTGGGCCTCGATGTACCGACCTTCGGCATGGTCAAGGACGACAGGCACCGCACGCGCGCGCTGGAGACGCCGGAAGGACGGGAGATAGGCATATCGGGGAATCCGGCGGTTTTTGCCTTCATAGGCACGATACAGGAGGAGACGCACCGCTGCGCGATAGAGTACCAGCGCTCTCTGAGGAACGAGAAGCTGCACTCGGTGCTCGACGACATACCGAACGTGGGCGCAAAGCGGCGGGGCGACTTGCTGCGCGCGTTCGGGACGATAAAGGCGGTGAAAGCCGCAGATTATGAACAGCTTTGTGCGGTCGTGCCAAAAAACGCCGCGAGAGCGGTGTACGACCACTTCCATCCGTCACAGGACCAGTCTGAAAGCGAGGAGGAGAACAAATGAGAGTGATAACCGGCGTGGCCCGGGGGCGCAAGCTGCTCGAGCCCGATGGCATGGATATACGGCCGACAACCGACATGGTCAAGGAGGCCATGTTCAACATAGTGCAGTTCGACATCGAGGGGCGGCGCGTGCTCGATCTCTTCGCCGGAAGCGGACAGCTTGGCATTGAGGCCCTGTCGCGCGGCGCGGCCGAGGTGGTGTTCTGCGACGAGAGCCCCAAGAGCATCAGGCTTGTGCTGGCCAACCTCGAGCGGTGCGGCCTCAAGGGCAGGGTGGAGATAGGCGATTCCATCGCCTATCTGCGCCGGGGCGGCAAATTCGACCTCATATTCATGGATCCGCCCTACGACACGAATTTGCTCGAAAAAGCGCTTGAAGTCATACAAAATGTTGACATATTGAACAGCGGTGGTATAATTATCTGCGAAAGCAGACGGGAAAAGTCACTGCCTGAGCTGTCGCCGCCATACAGGAAAACTATGACGAGACGGTACGGCAAAGTCTGCCTTACAGTATACAAAAAGGACAATTGACATATGAGTATTGCAATATGCCCAGGCAGCTTTGACCCGATGACTCTCGGCCACCTTAACATAGTTCGCAGAACATCGCACATCTTTGAGAAAGTAATCGTGCTGGCCATGGTCAACGCCGCAAAGTCGCACCCGATGTTTACGATCGACGAGCGTGTGGACATGATACGCCGCGTGACTGCGAACTACCCGAACGTCACGGTCGACACCTATGACGGCCTGCTCGCCGAGTACGCCAAGCGCTATGAGCACGCCATCATAGTCAAGGGCCTGAGGGCTGGAACCGACTTTGAAAACGAGTTCCAGATGGCCCAGGTTAACAAGACTATCAACCCCGGCCTGGAGACCATGTTCCTGACGTCGAGCGAGAAGTACACGTTTCTCAGCTCGTCCGTCGTAAAGGAGCTGGCGGCATACGGGGCGGATTTGTCAGAGTTTGTGCCGCGAGAGATAATTCCAGAGGTTCTCAAGCGCGCCAAGGGGAGGTAATTCAATGGATAACGAGGTCATGGAACTCATTGATACGCTGTATTCCATGGTCAGCGAGGCCTGGGGCGTGCCGCTGGGGAACGACAAGTGCATTGTCGAGCGCGACAAGGTCCTCAGCATGCTTGAAGAGATAAAGTCCCGCATCCCGGCCGAGTTGAGCGAGGCAAAGAGGCTTGTTTCCGCACGCGACGAGTTCATCGGCAACGCCAAGCGCGAGGCCGAGAGCATCCGCCGCGCCGCCGAGGAAAAGGCCCGCGCCATGGTCGACGAGCAGGAGATCGTCCGCGTCGCCCAGGCCAAGGCGAGCGAGCTCGAGAGCACCGCCGCTGCGCGCAGCAACGCCCTGCGCCAGGCAGCGATGGAATATATAGACGACGCCCTCCGCCGCGCCGAAGAGTCCGTAAACACCGCGCTCGGCGAAATCCACTCCTCCAGGGCGCGTTTCCGCGGCACTGCCGGCGTTAACGAAGCGCTGCACGCCGCCCGCCAGGCACAGAACGCGGAGGATGCCAAGGAATAAATTTCCTGTGTCTTTTTTAAAACTCAATATCTTGATTCCAAGGTGCCCGCTGTCCGCAGCGGGCACCTTATTTTGTGCCAAAACTTCAAAATGTGCGCGACAGATGGACATGTTGGCGAAAACGGACGCAAATTCATAGAAAAAACAGCTTGCATTTTTCCTCGACTATAAATATAATATAAACATCTTGGTGGGGCAAAGTGGTGGAAAGTGTTGAACTATCACCCCTAATTGGGGGAGGAGGAGCGCCTCTTTGCAAATTCTGTAAGGAGGTGGAATTTGGATGACGGGCGAATATCAGCATTCACTGGACTCCAAGGGCCGCCTCTTCATACCTGCCAAGCTGCGCGATGAACTGGGCGACACGTTCTACCTCACAGTGTCGGACGAGCGGTGTCTGCGCGCATACAGCGCCGAGAGCTGGCGGAGCTTTGTAGACAAGGTGCGTTCCATGTCCTACGTAGACCGCAAGAAGATGCG
>CAYXVA010000090.1:0-6368 GCA_964467975.1 uncultured Oscillospiraceae bacterium
CGGCAAATCCGGCACCAATGACGCCCCCGCCGAGCTTGTGGCCTACATGCGCCGCGTGCTCGACGAAAACGGCGTGCAGTGGCAGATGTGCGAGCTGGGCAAGGTCGACCAGGGCGGCGGCGGCACCGTCGCCATGTACATGGGCAACCGCAACATCGTCACGATAGACGCGGGCGTACCCGTACTGTGCATGCACGCCCCGTTCGAGGTCGTCGCCAAGTACGACTGCTACATGACCTACCGCTGCATGCTCGCCGTCTATTCCGAGCGCTGAAATTACCAGAAAACCGTAAACCCCGGTGGGGTATTCCCCGCCGGGGTTTTTCGTCTCCGGCGCCGGTTTGCGCGGCTTTTGTGGGCGAATTTCTCCCTTACGCACAATTATTCGACAAAAACTTAACGACAAATTTAGCCCATTGTATTTATAAATGCCCTTGCATTCTTGCCTAACATGGAGTATAATTTAGCGCAAGGCTGGGAAACACATTTGTCCGCTGTGCGTGGACGCGCCAGCCCAGTATAATAGGAGGAATTGAAATGAAGAAGATTCTTGCACTGCTTCTGGCTCTCGTCATGGTCTTTGCCCTCGCCGCCTGCGGCGATGCCGGCACCACGACCAGCGATACTCCCGATGCGGCCAACACCGACGGCGCGCAGACCAGCGGCGACAACGTCATCAAGATAGGCGTGTTCGAGCCCCTGACCGGCGCGTCCGGCGCGGGCGGACGCCAGGAGTATCTGGGCATGCAGTATGCCCAGAGCCTGCGTCCCACCGTCACCATTGACGGCGTCGAGTACACGATAGAGTTCGTCGAGGGCGACAATGCGTCCTCCGCCGACGAGGCCCCCAGCGCGGCTACCACCCTTATCAGTGCCGGCGTCAGCGTGGTGCTCGGCACCTACGGCTCCAGCGCCGCCATCGCCGCCGCCCCGTACTTCGAGCAGGCTCAGATCCCGGCCATCGGTGTCACCTGCACCAACCCGAACGTCACTGTCGGCAACGAGTACTACTTCCGCACCTGCTTCATCGACCCCTTCCAGGGCAGCGTCCTCGCGGCCTACGCCTACAATGAGCTCGGCGCGCGCCATGTCTACTGCCTCGGCGAGAGCGGCAACGACTACGACGCCGGTGTCATCACCTACTTCCAGCAGGCGTTTGAAGCCCTGGGCGGCACCGTCACCGTGGCCAACTTCCCAGAGAACAACTCCGACTTCACCAGCTATATCAACACAGCAGTGGCTGAGGAAGCCGACGCCATGCTGACCCCGGTCTCCATCCAGTACAGCACCCTCATCATGGCACAGGCCGGCAGTCTGAACCTTGAGATGCCCATACTCGGCAGCGACACGCTCGACAGCAACGCCGTCCTCGAGGCCATTCAGGGCACCAGCCTGAGCCTCTACGTCACCACCTTCTACAACGAGGGCGGCGACCCCGATTTCGATGCCGGCTTCAAGGAGTTCATCAACTCAAACAGCGTCAACCTCGAGAACAACGGCGGTAACGACACCATCGCGGCTGTCTCCGCCATGGGCTACGACGCCTACAACGTTGCCCTCGACGCCATAGAGCGCGCCCAGAGCACCGACCCCAACGCCATCTATGAGGCGCTCAAGGAGACCGATTACGATGGAATCACCGGCCACATCGAGTTTGACGAGAACGGCGACGCGGTTCGCGACCTCGCCTATATAAAGATTGCCGACACCGAGAACAACGTTTGGATTAACGGCGGCAGCCAGACCGTTGAAGTCGCTGAGTAATTACCGGCACGGCAGGAAAAACTTCTGTCACCTGATTTGACGAGGGCTTAATGCCCTCGTCAAACAATCTTGATAAAAACACGTGGACTGTCTCGTAAGGGGCCGCACCCTGGCCCTTTACGAGGCAGTCTACATGAGAAAGAAAGGAAGTCCGAAGTGCAACTAGCAATATCTACCTTGCTCTCCGGCATCTCCGCAGGTGGACAATATGCGCTTATAGCCATAGGCTACACACTGGTCTACGGCATACTGCGCCTAATTAACTTCGCCCACGGCGATGTCTTTATGGTGGCCGGCCTTGTAGTCGTCTACATGGTCGCGTCCATTCCGCTGTACATAGCACTGCCCTTGATGATAGTTTTCATCGCAGCGCTCGGTTTCATAATAGAACGCGTGGCGTACAAGCCGCTAAGGAGCGCGCCGCGCATGTCCGCAATGATCAGCGCCATAGGCGTGAGCTTCCTCATTCAGAACTTCGCGACCTACTACACCGGCGGCCTCGCGCGCGTGTACCCGAACATCCCGTTCCTCAGCGAGAGCGTCACAATCGCCGGTGCCAGTACCAAGTGGGTCACAATCGTGACGCCGCTTCTGGTGATACTGCTTATAATCGTGCTCAACATACTCATCAACAAGACCAAAATCGGTCTGGCAATGCGTGCTGCGGCCAAGGACTTCGAGACCTGCCAGCTGATGGGCATCAAGATTAACTCCGTGATCAGCTTCACCTTTGTCATCGGCAGCGTCCTCGCGGCCATAGGCTCCATACTCTATTTCACCAACTATCAATCCATCATGCCCACGTCTGGAGCGCTGCCCGGACTAAAGGCCTTTGTCGCGGCGGTTTTCGGAGGCATAGGCTCCATCCCCGGCGCGGTCATAGGCGCGTTTATTATCGGTATCTGTGAAAACATTGTGAAGGTGTTCCCGGCGTATTCCATCTTCTCCGACGCCGTCACTTTTGTCCTGCTCATCGTCATCCTGGTGGTCAAGCCCACCGGCCTCTTCGGTGAGAAGGCCACGGATAAGGCCTGAGGAGGTGCGTTATGCCAGCTGTTACACTTGAAAAGAAGAGTAAGAAGGGCGCGATTGTCACCTTCCTGGGCGTGCTGATAGTTCTCGCGGCCGTCATAATCCTTGAGAACACGCTCGACCCCAACCGCAACCTGATAGTCTTTACCGCCCTCAAGAAGGGCGCGGTGTATGCGCTCGTCGCCGTCAGCATGAACCTCTTAAACGGCTTCACAGGACTCTTCAGCCTCGGCCAGGCCGGCTTCATGCTCCTGGGCGGATACGCCTATGCAATACTCACCATACCCAGCGCAGAGCGCGACAGCGTGTACTACATGTACAACGGCTCCTCCATAAACTTCTCCATAACCGAGACTCTGCAGAACCTCTTCGACGGCAGCGGCGTGGGCGGGGCTGTTGGCCTCGTGCTCGGCGTCCTCATCGCAATTATAATCGCCGGGCTGGTGGCCGCTCTCGTTGCCTGGCTCATCGGTCTGCCCGTGCTCAAGCTCAAGAGCGACTACCTCGCCATCGCCACCCTCGGCTTCGCGGAGATAATCCGCGCCATCTTCCAGTGGCAGAACCTGGGCCGCATCACCAACGGCGCGAACGCGCTCAACCGCTTCCCGACACTCTCCAGCTTCAACATCACGAACGCCGACGGGCAGATAGTGCTGCGATTGAGCACCTTCGTCGTGTTCGCAATCGCGGGGTTGTGCATCTTCCTTATCATGCTGCTGATAAACTCCAGCTACGGCCGCGCGCTCAAGGCCATACGCGAGGACGAGGTTGCCGCCGAGGCCATGGGCATCAACCTCGCGAAGCACAAGCGCATGATCTTTATCATCAGCAGCTTCTTCACCGGCGTCGCGGGCGCGCTGTTCGCCATGTACGTCAACCAGGTGCAGGCGCGTACCTTCAACTCCTCCATGACCTACGAGCTGCTGCTGATTGTCGTGCTGGGCGGCATGGGTTCCGTCTCCGGCAGCGTGATCGCCGCGTTTTTGTACGTCGCCAGCAGTGAGTGGTGGCTGCGCTTCCTCGACAATACTGCCACGTTCTCCGGCGCGGGAAGCCGCTGGACGTTCATCATCGTCATCGCCGTCCTGGCCGTGGCTCTGACCGCGTTGCTCATCTACCGCAGAAAAAAGAGCGGAGCGAAGAAGTTCTCCGAGCTGTGGACGGCCTGCATCGTGGGCGTGGTTGTGCTTGCCTGGGACATATATTACGTGATAACAGGCAGCATGCAGGTGCCCTTCCTGCGCTCCGGCTTCCGCATGGTTGTGTTCAGCGTCATAATCATGGTTGTCGTGCTCTTCTTCCGCAAGGGCCTCTTCGGCGACAAGGAACTGCCGTATATAGCAAAACAAATCGCGGCTTTCTTCAAGCGCCTGTTCTCCGGCGGAAAGAAGTCCGTCGCCAAAGCAAACACCGGAAAGGAGGACGGCAGCGATGAGTGAAAACGTTGAAAACGTCCTGCGCATGGAGAACGTCACCATGCAGTTCGGCGGCGTCGTTGCCGTCAACAACCTCTCGATAGAGGTCAACAAAGGCGAAATAGTCGCCCTCATAGGCCCCAACGGCGCTGGCAAGACCACGGCCTTCAACTGCGTCACGGGCGTATACCAGCCCACCAACGGTCGGATAGAGTTCATGGGTGACACGATTGTCCGCAACCACCCGAGCGGCAAGATGGCCAAGGCGTATCTGGGCGAGCACCCCACGCTCTACACCGCAAATTACACCGGTGACGACGACCCGGAAATCCTCGCGCAGATCGACACGCTCGACGAACAGTGCGCCGCCGCCGTCTCCGAGGCAGAGGCCGAGTCCGTCAAGTCCCTAGACGCCGAACCCGACAAGGCCAAGCGCGACTCGCTCTACGCCGCGTTTGAGGCCCGCAAGGCCGAGATCGAGCAGGGCTTCAACGCCAAAAAGGCCGCGCTCAGGGAAGAGCTCTCCGCCAAGGCCGCCGAGCGCATGGAACTCGTGAAGAAGAACGACCCCTATGCCCTCACTAACAAGGTCATTGCCCCGACCCCGGACAAGATAACCTATCTCGGCATCGCGCGCACCTTCCAGAACATCCGCCTTTTCTCGGCGCTGAGCGTGCTTGACAACGTCCTGATAGCCAAGCACATGCGCGCCAAGCAGAACGTGTTCTCGGCCACGCTGCGCCTCAACCACAAGGAAGAGCGCCGCATGCGCGAAGAGGCGATGGAGCTGCTGGCCGAACAGGGCCTCGACCACCTCAAGGATGAGGTCGCGGGCTCGCTGCCCTACGGCATACAGCGCAGGCTCGAGATTGCCCGCGCGCTGGCCACAAATCCGAAGCTGCTGCTCCTCGACGAGCCCGCCGCGGGCATGAACCCGCAGGAGACCCAGGAGCTCGGCGAGTACATCGTGGAGATAAAGAAGAAGCACGACCTCACAATACTCATGATAGAGCACCACATGGACCTCGTCATGCAGTTTTCCGACCGCATCTACGTCATAGACTTCGGCAAGATGATATCTTCCGGCACACCCGACGTGGTCAAGGCCGACAAGCGCGTCATAGACGCATACCTGGGGGTGGCAGAATGAGCGACGTAATACTCAGCATACGTGACCTCAAGGTCAGTTACGGCGGCATTGAGGCCGTCAAGGGCATCTCCTTCGACGTACGTCAGGGCGAGATAGTAACGCTCATAGGCGCAAACGGCGCGGGAAAGAGCTCAACCCTTCGCGCAATTGCGGGCCTCGTAAAGCCCTCCGGCGGCTCGATAATCTTTGAGGGTGAGGACATCACGCTGTCAAATCCGACGGACATAGTCAAGCGCGGCGTGACGCTCGTGCCCGAAGGCCGCCGCATCTTCGCCGACCTCACGGTGCTCGAAAACCTCAAGATAGGCGCGTATCTGCGCCACGATGATTTGAAGGACGACATCGAGTGGGTGTACAGCCTGTTCCCGCGCCTCAAGGAGCGCTCCTGGCAGGCGGGCGGCACACTCTCCGGCGGCGAGCAGCAGATGCTGGCCGTGGGCCGCGCGCTCATGAGCCGGCCCAAACTTATCATGATGGACGAGCCGAGCCTCGGCCTCGCGCCTATCGTCGTGCGCGGTATCTTCGACATCATCCGCGAGATAAACCAGCGCGGCACGACCATACTGCTGATAGAGCAGAACGCCAACATGGCGCTCCAGACCGGCGACACCGGCTACGTCCTCGAGACCGGCCGGATAACCCTCACCGGCACCGGCGAGGACCTGCTGAAAAACGAAGCCGTCCAAGCCGCATACCTCGGCACCTGAGTGCCGGGACGCAAAAAACAGGCCCCCAACGGGGCCTGTTTTTGCATTTGTCTTCCAGCGCCTGAAAGGCCAATAGTGTCGCCTCCTTTTCCGTCGGCTCGGTCAAAATGTATGAGGTTTCGAATCTGGAAGCCTCTCTCGGAGCGTTTGCAGACGAGTATACCGAGTTAGGCTTCACCGGGAAGGTGATGCGCTGACTTTTAGTGTCGGAGAATTGGCCGACGGGTGTCATGTGATAGTTTGCTCGATAACCCGCGCCCAGCTGTTCGGCGAAAAGAGAGAAGACTCTGTCTTTCTTAT
>CAYXVA010000091.1:0-6328 GCA_964467975.1 uncultured Oscillospiraceae bacterium
TGCTCTGTCCGGCCGGGACGAAGTCCGCGCGCACACCCCGAGCGGCGAGCGCGGCGGCGGTGGTACGGCCTATCGCGGCGATTTTAACCCCCGCGAGGGCGCGCACGTCCTCTCCGTTTGAGAGCAGGCGCTCGAAATACAGCTCCACGCCCGCCGCGCTGGTGAAGGCGAGGCAGTCGCAGCCTACCGGCGTGTCGTCCGCCGCCGGGAGCGGCGTGAGTTCCAGCTCGCAGGCCGTGAACGGCTCGGCACCGAGACGCGCGAGCTCTCTCGCGAGCTTTTCGTTCATGCGCCGCGTGCCCGTGAGCCCCACGCGCACGCCGCTCAATGGCAGTGACACCGGCGGCGTGAAGTCCAGCTCGGCGGCCTCGCCCACGACGATGACGGCGGGCGGCACGGCGTTTTCGCACCGCGCGGCTATGTCCGCGAGCGTGCCGCGGATGCAGTAGCGGGAGGACGCGGACTCGGACACTACGGCGCATGGCGTCTCCGGCGGCTTGCCGCCTTGCACGAGGCTCGCGGCTATCCCGCGCAGCTTCCCGAGGCCCATGAGCACCACGAGCGTACCGGGTAGGCGCGCCAAATCGGCGAAATACTCCGGCACTCCGACGGAATCGCGAGTGTGCGCCGTCACCACGGTGAAGCCCCGGCTTAGCGCGCGGTGCGTGACCGGTATCCCGGCCAGTGCGGGGACGGCGACGGCGCTTGTGACGCCGGGCACCACCTCGCAGGGTATGCCCGCCGTTATGAGCGCATTCATCTCCTCTCCCCCGCGCCCGAAAACATAGGGGTCGCCGCCCTTGAGGCGCACGACGCGCCGTCCTTCGCGGGCGAGTGAGACGAGCCTGGCGCTTATCTCCTCCTGCGCCGCCGAGTGCCGAGAGGCGCGCTTGCCCATGTATATGAGCTCCGCGCCCTGAGCGAGACGGAGCGTCTCCGGCGGGATCAGGTCGTCATACACAACGGCGTCGCACTCGCCGAGCCGCTGCGCGCCCAGGAGTGTTATGAGCCCCGGCGCGCAGCCCGCGCCGACGAGGCTGACAAAGCCGCTCACCCGTCCTCACCCAGCTCGGGCACGAGCGCGGCGACGAAGTCCTCGTCCGGCTCGCCCCCGGCGTCCAGACAGGCGTTGAAGAGCAGCGCGAAGATACGCGCCCTCCGCCTCCGGTCGGGCACGGCGGCAATCACGCGCGGGCGTATCTCCGCCATGAAGTCGAGTATCTCCTCCGTCGCGCCGGGTAGGCTCTCTTCAAACTCGTCCCTGAAATATGCCGCGGCCGTAGGGCTCGCCCCGCCGGTGCAAAAGCCCGCGGAGAGCCTGCCGCGCAGCGTGAGCGCGGGGAAAACGAACGAGCAGTTTTCCGCGTCGTCGACGCAGTTGAAGGGTATGCCCTTTTCGCGGCAGAGGGAGGCTATGTGCGCGTTGAGCGCCGGGGAATCCGTCGCGGCGATGACCATGTCGCGGCCGGCGACGTCCGCGTCCTCAAAGGGCCTGAAGAGCAGCTTCACTCCCTCGAGGGAGATAAACTGCGGCGTGAACTTGCTTGAAACCGCCGTCACAACCGCGCCGTAGGGCAGCAGCTTTTCGCACTTGCGCAGCGCGACGTGCCCGCCGCCTATAACCAGGACCTTTTTTCCCGTAAGCTCAATAAACATTGGAAAGAGCGCCATATTTTACACCTCACACATAGTAATATTGCCAGCCGTCCGGCGTCATTGCGCGCCGCAGGCTCACCTGCATGACCTCGTCGAGCGCGCCTGAGGCGTAGACCTCGTCCGGCGTCCCGGCGCACACTACCTCGCCCGAGCGCATGACGACGAGCGTGTCGGCGCGCTTGAGCGCGAGGCACAGATCGTGCAGCACCAGCACCACGGCGTGGCCCTCGCCGGCGAGCGCGCGGGCCGTGTCCATGACGGAGAGCTGGTGCGCTATGTCCAGAAACGCGGTTGGCTCATCCATGAGCACGCTTTCTGTCTCCTGCGCGAGCGCCATCGCGAGGTACGAGCGTTGCCTCTGCCCGCCCGAGAGCTCTGTCAGGCTGCGCTCGGCTATGTCCAGCGCGTCGGCGCGCTCGAGCGCTCGAGCGGCGGCGGTGTAGTCGGCCTTTGAATACCGCCTGGGCCAGCTCAGGTACGGGAAACGCCCGTGGAGCGTCATGCGCCTCACACTGATGCTCGGCGCGCCCCGGTCCTGGGGCATGTACGCCACGCGCTGCGCTATCTCCCGGCGTGTGAGCGTCTCGAGCGGCTCGCCGTCTATGAACACCTCGCCGCCGCTTATGGGCAGCATGCCCAGCGCGGCCTTCAAAAGCGTGCTCTTGCCGCAGCCATTGGGCCCGCAGAGCACGGTGACGCGCCCGCGCTCGAAGCGCGCACTGACGCCGCGCAGTACGTCCTCGCCGTGGTAGCCGGCGCGGAGGTTCCTGACTTCTATCACGCCGTACGCCCCTTTCTCTGCCTGAGCAGCAGCCAGATGAAAAACGGCCCGCCGATGAACGCGAGCGTTATGCCCACGGGCAGCTCGTAGGGCGCAAAGAGCGTCCGCGACGCCGTGTCGCACACGAGCAGCAGCGCCGAGCCGCCGAGCGCGCTCGCGGGCAGCAGATACCGGGCCTCGTCGCCGGTGAAGCGGCGCACAATGTGCGGGACCATCAGCCCGACGAAACCCAAAAGCCCAGCGAAGCTCACCGCCGCACCCGCGAGCGCCGCCGCCACCGCGAGCAGCGCTATGCGCATGCGCCCGGCGCGCATGCCCAGGCTCTCGGCGGTCTCCGTGCCCAGCATGAGCACGTCCAGCTCGTTCGTGAGCAAGAACGCGGCGACGAGCGCTGCCGCCGTCACCGCGGCCGGGGCCGCGAGCCGCGCCATGGACAGGTTCTCAAGCGAGCCTATGCGAAAGTCCGAGTAGGCGTTGAGCGCGTCGGGCGAGAACGTCACCACCGCGTCGACGCCCGCCGCGAGCACGTTCGAGATAGCGACGCCCGCGAGCACGAGCGTTATCTTCGCCGCGCCGGTGCGCTCGGCTATGAACAGCACCAAAAGCGCCGCGCACAGCGCCCCGGCAAACGCCGCGACGGGCACGAGCGCCTGCGCCGTGGGCGCGGCGGCGCAGCAGACCGCCGCCGCGAGGCCCGCGCCGGAGTTCACGCCTATCGTACTCGGCGCGGCGAGCGGGTTTGCGAGCACGCTCTGCGTCAGCGCGCCGCTCACGGCCAGCGCGGCCCCGGCGAGAATGCAGCCGCACACGCGCGGCGCTCTCGCGTAGAACACTATCCGCGCCGTCACACTCCCGTCGTCCCCGCCGAAGAGCGCGCAGAGCACGTCCCAGGGCGCTATGGCCACCGGCCCGAGCGCGAGGCTGAGCACGGCGGCGAGCAGCGTTATTCCGCCCAGCGCGGCGAAAAAGCGCGCGGGCTTATTGAAGGTAGAGGATATCCGCGAGTTTTTCATAGGCCTCCCCCCAGCGTGCGTTGGGCTTGAGGTTGTAGAGCTCGTGCTCAAGCGTGTAAAACCGGCCCTCGCGCACGGCCTCAAGAGAGTTCCAGCCCGGGTTGGCCAGCAGCGTGGTCTCGAGCGTCGCCATCGCGTTTGTGGGGTCGCTGCCCTGGAGCACGGCGAAGATATAGTCCGGCTCGGCGGCAATAATTGCCTCGAGGCTGAGGTTTTCGAGCAGGGACGTGTCCGAGTCCGCGACGTTCACGCAGCCCAAATCCGCGAGCATCTCGCCGAGGACGTTCCCCTCGCTGGCCTTGACCTTGCAGCTCACGCCCGTGGCGCGTATGACGAGCACAGTCGGCGCGCTGCCGTCGGCGCGGGCCACAGCGGCGTCTATCTCGCTCTTAACATTCAACCCGTAGCGCTCGTAGTTCTCGCGTACGCCGGTGAGCGTCGTGCAGATATCGAGCATGTTCAAATAGTCGTCAAAGCCCTGCACGTCGAAGTACGCGACGGTGATCCCGGCACCCTCGAGCACGTCCTCGAGCTCAAGGTTCGCGGCGGTATTCACGCTCGCGAGCACCAGATCCGGCTCGGCGGCGAGCAGCGTCTCGAGCGACGGCGACTTTATCGCGCCGAGGTTCGCGACGTCCACGCCCAAATCCAGGTTGAAGCTCGTCCACGCGTCGTCCGCCGCGGCGACGAGCGTATCGTGCCCGCCCGCGAGACACCACACGTCTGCGAACGAGCCGATAAGCGCCGCCACGCGCTGCGGCGCTTCGTAGACCGTCACGCTCCGGCCGAGGTCGTCGGTGAAGCCAAAAGCCGTGTCCGTGTCCACGTCCTGCGTCTGCGTGCCGCAGGCCGTGAGGGTGAGCGCGAGTATTACAATTAATATCGCTGTAATTTTTCTCTTCATAAACAATAAAGAGAGTTGGAGGAACTCCATGGTAGGGTTCCCCCAACCCCTCTCCTGACCTTCATTTAGCATTTTGGGGATTTCGCGCTCTGCGGAGCGCGACCAAGGGCTCTGCCCTTGGAACCCGCAAACTTTTGTCCTCGCCGCGGGGTTGGTGCGGTACGTCAGCAGCTCGCGCCGCCGGTGGTGTGCTTGGGCTCGGCGAGGATTTGGTCCTTGCGAGCGAGCACGTCGTCGCCGAGGAGCATCTCGATGAACTTGTCCACGCCGACGCGGTCTATCGTGCGGCCGAAGCGCTCGCCGGTTATGCCTTGCTCGCGGAAGAGCAGTATGGCCTTCTCTATCAGGTCGTGGACCTCGTCTTGGCTGAAGATGCCGGGGACGCGGGTGCCGAGGCGCTGGGTCTTGCCCCAGATGCCGCCTATGTACACGGCGTAGCCGCGTTCGGCTTCGTGCACCGCGCCGAAGTGGCACGCGGGGATGCACTTGCCGCAGTTGGTGCACTTGTCCCAGTCTATAACCAGCTTGCCGTCTGCGCCCTTGGAGCAGCCCTTAACGGGGCACTTGTAGATGCAGGCGCACTTGCCGCAGGCTTTGCACTCGTCGGCGTGGAACTCGGGCACGCTCTGGCCGTAGCAGCCGAAGTCGTGCAGCGCGGGCTTGACGCAGTTGTTCGGGCAGCCTCCGACGGCTATCTTGAACTTGTGCGGCAGCTTCACGCTGTGCCAGCCGAGGTAGAACTCGTTGAAAAGCTCGTCGGCGAACTTCTGCGTGTCCTGCAGGCCGTGGACGCAGACGCTGCCCTTACATGGCACAATGGGGCGCACGACGCTGCCCGTGCCGCCCGTCACGAGCCCGGCGGCCTCCACCGCCGCGGCCAGAGGTTCGATATTCTCGTAGGTAACGCCTTGGAGCTCGACGGTCAGGCGCACGGTCATGGCTATCTTGCCGCTGCCGTACTTCTCGGCGGCGTCGCTCAGCGCGCGGAGCTGCTCTGCCGTGAACACGCCGTTGCTCGACACGACGCGGACCACAAAGTGCTCGCCGTCGTTCGAGAGGATGATGCCGCGGCCTTTCAGGGCCTTCTTTTCGTCTTCCGTAATTTTAAGCATGATACCCTCCATTTTTGCGCGTGACGCGCTGTCTCTTCTCTTTTGTGTGTACTGTACCATTGTACCGCGTTTTCCGATGTTAGGCAAGGGTGAAACGTGCTCATACCAGTTTTTGCGTCCAATTTTGACTTTTGTGAAACCTCGCCGGGGTTTCAAACGACTTTATAGGTGAAAGCGGCCGCTTGGAAAGAGGTGATGCGCATGGATGAGAACACCGCGCTCGAGCGATTGCGCGCTCAGGACGAAGCCGCGCTCGGATGGTTCATAGACAAGTACGCGGGCTATGTCGCGACGATAGTGAACAACATGCTCCTGCCGCGCCTGGCGGCGTCAGACGCCGAGGAGGCCGACGCGGACGTGTTCCTCGCGCTGTGGAAAAACGCCGCGCGCATACCCCCCGGCGGCGTGCGCGGCTACCTGGGCGGCATCGCGCGCAACAAAGCCCGCGACCGCCTGCGCTCTGCGCGCATCGAGCTGCCGCTCGCCGACGACGTGCTGACCATCCCCACGCCCGGCCCGGACGAGGCGCTCACCGAGCGCGAAATGCACGAGCGCACGCGCCGAGCGGTGGACGGCATGGGCGAGCCGGACAGGGAGATATTCCTGCGCCACTATTTCTACTGCCAGAGCGTGGCCGAAATTGCGCTCGCGCTGGACATGAACGCCAACACCGTCAAGACCCGCCTCCGGCGCGGCCGCGAAAAGCTGCGCGCAGAGCTCACGAAGGGGGAAGCATAGCATGGACATAAAAATCTCCGACCTTCTCGCGGAATCCGGCGTGACCGGCCTCCCCGGCGCCGTCGAAGGCAACCCGGAGCGCATCCGCGAGGCGGTCATGCGGAAGATAAAGGAGGAAAATGTG
>CAYXVA010000092.1:0-6276 GCA_964467975.1 uncultured Oscillospiraceae bacterium
CTTTCTTTTTATCTGACAAAAGAAAGCGCCCCCGGAAACGTTTAAGATTTGATGAAGCAAAAATTTTGCTATCCCCTGCGGAGAGGTGCCAATTTAAAGGCTCTCCAGAACCTTTTTCGCGGTCGCGACCATTGCGGTCACGCCGCACTCCAGGGCTTCTTCCTGGAAGGTGCAGCGGGCGTCGTGCAGGGAGTGGGGCTCGTCGCCCAGGTGGCCGGCGTTGAGCAGCAAAAACAGGCTCGGCGTGCCGGTGGCGTTGCCGTAGTAGCTGAAGTCCTCACTGAAAGAGAGCGGCTCCTTGAGATAGTCGACATAGCCCTCGCCCAGCGCTTCGGTGACCGCCTGGTCGGCGAGCTTGAGCAGCGCGGGGTCGTTGACGACGGAGCCGTAGCCCTCGATGTGCTCTACGTCGAACTTGCAGCCGCTGAGCTCCTCGCAGCCGCGTGCCAGACGCATGACCTCGTCGTATATCACCTTGCGGTTGGCCTCGCCGTAGGTGCGGCAGACCATCTCCATGCTCGCGCTGCCGGGGACGATGTTCACGGCCTCGCCGCCCTTAATGACGCCTATCGAGACAATCGCGGTGTCCAGCGGATTTATCCGGCGGGCCACTATCTGCTGCGCGTTCACCACGAACTGCGCCGCGGCAAGAATCGCGTCGTGGCCGTTGTGCGGCTGGGAGCCGTGCGCGGTCTGGCCGGTGACGTTGATGTTGTAGAGGTTGAAGGCCGTCGTGGCGATGCCGTCGTACACGCTCACGGAGCCCACAGGCACGTCATCGCCGGAGGGGGAGATGTGCGTGGCGAGGATAGCGTCCACGTGCGGCTTCTCAAGCGCCCCGGCTTCGACCATCGGCCTTGCGCCGCCCGCGGGGGCCTTCTCCTCGGCAGGCTGGAAGATAAGCTTCACGGTGCCGCACAGCTCGTCGCGCATGCCGCAGAGCACCTTCGCCACGCCCAGAAGCATCGCCGCGTGAGTGTCGTGGCCACAGGCGTGCATAACGCCCGTGTTCTCGCTCGCAAAGTCGAGCCCGGTCTGCTCGGTGACGGGCAGCGCGTCGATGTCCGCTCGTATCGCGACGCACTTGCCGGGCTTCGCGCCCTTTATCAGCGCGACCGCGCCGGTGGGCAGCGGGCACTCGACGCTGTCGACGCCGAAGCTCTTGAGGAGCTCGACTATCTTCTCCGTCGTGCGGAACTCGTTGTTGCTCAGCTCCGGGTGGCGGTGGAAATCGCGCCTCCAGGAAATCATCTCGTCGTACACTTCGTGCACACGGTTTCTTATGTCCATAATGTTTAGTCCTTTCTAACTTATAAAATAGGTATAGGGGAGACGGACAGTCGTCTCCCCTTTTTAAACCGTTATAAATTACACTAGCAGGCTGGTCATGTAGGTCGCTATGAGGACGGAGGTGATGGAGACGGTGACCATGCCGGCGATGAGCATCTTGGGCATCATGTGGTCGAGCATGAGCTGCTTCTCCTTGTCGTCCGCAGCGATGGCGTTGACCACCTCGTTCGTGACTATATAAGTTCCAGGGAAGCCGAAGAGGCAGGTGCTGCCTATCGCGCAGGACATCTGCCAGCTCATACCGACGAGCTTGCCGACCAGGCTGCCGAGGATCAGGAAGGTGACGGAGCCGGTGACCACAACGACGAACAGGGGCCAGAGCATCTCAAGCACGCCCTGAGGCGTGGAGTTGGCAAGGTCACCGAAGATGCTCAGCGTGACAACGACAAGCATGAAGCCGTCCGCGCCGGCCTTCGTCATCGGGCCCTCCTCCAGAAAGCCGAGCTCCTTGCAGAGCAGGCCGAAGATAAGGCCGATGATAAGGTTGCTGATGCTGAAGCCAATGACACCGGAAATCCATGTGGCAAATATGGTGGCCAGGAAACCGACGAAAGCGACCTTCGCCATTATGACGTTTGCGCCGTTGTACCTGTCGGGGATGGGCGGAATGAGGCGCTTCATGGCGGGGGAGTCGGCGGAGGTGACCTTAGCGGTCACGCCTTTGAGCTCGCCGCCGGTCTCAAAGATTTTGCGGATACGCTTTGCCTCGCTGCGCAGGCAGAGGGAGGCGACCGGGTAGCCGACGAAGCCCTGGCACACCATGACAAGCGTGGCGAAGATGGCGAGGTCGGGATAGCCGAGCTCGTTGGCGGCACCCTGCATGGTCAGAGTGGCGACAACGCCGCCGGAGAGTATGGGCGCGCCGACAACGGCGTAGTTGCGGTCGATGATGAGGCCGCCGAGGAAGTAGATACCGAGGCTTATCGCGACGCAGCAGACAGCCGCGACAATGACGGTCTTCCACTGGTCGGCGAAGTCGCGCAGCTTGATGGTGGTGCCCATGTGCACAAGCAGCATGCAAACCAGAACGCCGGAGACGCTCAGGAGCGTGGAGTCGGTGAACATAGTCTTCGGGAACAGGCCCGTCCAGAAACCGGCCATGAAAACGACCGACGAGACGAACAGCATCGAGACGATTGCCTTCGTCTTGGTGGCAATCATATCGCCCACGCCGAAAGTCAACAAAATTATGAATGTCGCCAGAATAGCTAGCATAAGGATTCCTCCCATTTTCCGAGGCGCACCCTCGGGCGCGCCGTTTGATATGTATCTGCAAACGGCGTCCGGCCGTCAACAGCACTTTAACGCGCTGACTTATAGCACTTTCAATCAGCGATGTAATGGATGTATGATACTCGCAATTCACAAAAAGTTCAAGATTTTTCTCGCCCCAAAAAGGCGGCCGGAAACATTTTCGGAAAACATGACAAAGTTTTATCATCCGCTGGCCAAAAAAACGGCAAAAGGCACAGGGAAAATCCTGCGCCTTTTGTGCCGAAAATGTTCACGATTTAGGCTCTTAAAGAGCTAATAGAGCCTGTATTTGACAGGTTTTGGTCGGTATCGCACCCCCGAGACCAGCCCCATCGCCATGAACATACTCACGACGGAGCTGCCACCGTAGCTGAAGAAGGGGAGCGTTATGCCGACGACGGGGGCAATGCCTATGCACATGCCGACGTTCTCAAAGGTCTGGAACACGACGCTGGCCGCGACGCCGAAGCAGACGAGCGCGCTGAGCGTGTCGCCGGAGCGCAGCCCGACCTGGATGCAGCGGATGACGATGACGGTGAGCAGCAGCAGCACGAGGCAGCCGCCTATCATGCCCAGCTCCTCGCCTATAACGGCGAAGATGAAGTCGGTGTGCTGGCTGGGTATAGAGCCGGACTGCGTCTGCGTGCCGTTGCCGAGGCCCGAGCCGGTGAGCTGGCCGGAGCCCAGGGCTATCTCCGCCTGGTGCTGCTGCCAGTTGACGCCGGTGTTGTCCGGGTCTATGCTCGGGTCGTAGGGCGCGAGGATGCGGTTCTTCTGGTAATCGGCCAGGAAGTAGGTCCAGGCGATAGGGATCATGACGGCGATGCCGGCGAAGCCGAGTATGAACCAGTAAATGCGTACGCCCGCCATGAACATCATGACGGCGAAGATGAAGAAGTACACCAGCGCGCTGCCGAGGTCGCTCGCCGTCACGATTATGACGCCGAACATTATAATAAAGTGGCCCGCGAGCTGGAATATGCTCACAACGCTGTTCAGGTCGCGCCGGTTTTTGAGGTAGACGAGGTGTTTGCCGAGCACGACGATAAACGCGAGCTTGATTATCTCCGTGGGTTGTATGCCTATGCCGGCGAAGCGCAGCCAGCCGTTGTTGCCGGTGGTCTCGTCGCCCTGGCCGAAGAAGATAAGCAGCACGAAGAGAAACGCGCTCGCGGCGTAGAGCCACTTCCAGTGCTCGGCGAAGATATCGAGGTCGATGACGGTTATTACGACGAAGGCGGCCAGGCCGATGGCGACGGCCAGGAGCTGTATAATGACGTAACGCGCGCTGGCGCCGGTGTACTGTGTGGCGCTCTGTATCACGATGACGCCGAAGAGCGCGCATATCAAGCTCAGCACGAGCAGCAACATGTCCGCGCGGCGGAAAAATTCTTTGATGTAGGGCAGAAATCGCTTCGTGGAGAGCCACCTCGCTTTGCTTGTGTAGTCCGCCCGGTCAGGCCGGTTAAAATCATTGTATTATACCACGGAATCACGCTTTACGCAACGGCGGAGTTGGTGTATAATAACGCCGGGGCAAGTCCCCGGAGGTTAGATATGGAGATTATAACGCACACAGAGCGCGAGACTGAGGACGTGGGAGCCGCTTTCGCGGCCCAAATCCCCGACGGCACGGTCGTCGCGATGTACGGCGAGCTTGGCGCGGGCAAGACCGCGTTTGTGCGCGGCATGGCGCGGGGTATGGGCCTCGACTGCCGCGTGAACAGCCCGACGTTCACGATAGTAAACGAATATCTCGGCGCGCGAACGCTGCTGCACTTCGACATGTACCGCCTCCAGAGCGCGGAAGAGCTCTGGGACATAGGCTGGGACGACTATCTCGAGCGCGGCGCGGTCTGCGCGGTCGAGTGGAGCGAGAACGTCTCGGACGCCTTCACGGGCGACGAGATAACCGTGCGCTTTGAAAAGCTCTCGGACACCGAGCGGCGTATCACGATTGAAAGGGGCGAGGGTAAATGCTGATACTGGGCATAGAGTCCACGGCGAAGGCCGCGAGCGCCGCGCTCGTGCGCGACGGCGTGCTGATAGGCCAGTATTTCCAGTGCTCGGGCCTCACGCACAGCGCCACGCTGCTGCCAATGGCCGAGCAGCTGCTCGCGTCCACGGGCACGGACAAAACCGCGCTCGACGCCGTCGCCGTCGCGCAGGGGCCGGGCTCGTTCACCGGCGTGCGCATAGGCGTCGCGGCGGTGAAGGGGCTGTGCTGGGCGCTCGAAAAGCCGGCCGTCGGCGTCTCCACGCTCGAGGCGATGGCCTGGAACGGCGTCAACCGCGGCGAGGGCGCGCTCGTCTGCTGCTGCATGGACGCGCGCCGCAGCCAGGTGTACAACGCGCTCTTCACAATCAAAGACGGAAAACCAGAGCGGCTTGTTCCCGACCGGGCGGTCTCGCTTGAAAAACTCTGCTCCGACCTGGCTGAGCGCGGCGATGAGCCCTTCCTCGTCGGCGACGGCGCGGCGCTGGTGAGCGAGTACCTGGGCGACCGGGCTATCAAGTCCACGCTGGCCGTGGGCCCGCTGCTGCACCAGAGCGCCTGGGGCGTGTGCATGGCCGCGCAGGACAAGGCTCCCGAGGACGCGGGCGCGCTTTTGCCCGTGTATCTGCGCCTCTCGCAGGCCGAGCGCGAGCGCCAGGCGAAGATGAACGGCTGAAAGCGCCGCTGCGGCGCAAATAAGCGCTCGCCGCGCCGGGTTGTGTGCTTGTAGGGGCGGGCGTCCCCGCCCGCCCTCCCGCCCGAAGGGCGAGAATTTGTGACCGAGTTTCACCTGTCGGGCGCGATCGGGTACAAAAAATAAGCCCATAAGGATCGAAATAACTAAAGGAGAGGAAAAAATGAGCAATCTTCACGTATTCGACCATCCGCTGATACAGCACAAACTGAGCGTGCTGCGCGACAAGAACACGGGCGTCAAGGTGTTCCGCGAGCTCGTCGGCGAGATTGCCATGCTGATGTGCTACGAGGCTACGCGCGATCTGCCGCTCGAGGAAGTCGACGTCGAGACGCCGGTGGCCGTGGCGAAGTGCCGCCAGATTGCGGGCAAGAAGCTCGCCGTCGTGCCGATACTCCGCGCCGGGCTAGGCATGGTGGACGGCATGGTCACGCTCATGCCGAACGTAAAGGTCGGCCACGTCGGCCTGTTCCGCGACCCGGACACGCTCGAGCCGGTGAAGTACTACTTCAAGATGCCGCCCGACATCGCCGAGCGCGACGCCATCATCGTAGACCCCATGCTCGCCACCGGCGGAAGCGCGAGCGCCGCGGCGCACTTCCTCAAGGAGGCCGGCGTGAAGCACATAAAGCTCATGAGCATCATCGGCGCGCCCGAGGGTGTGGAGCGCATGCAGAAAGACCACCCCGACGTGGACATCTACCTCGCCGCCCTCGACGACCACCTCAACGAGCACGGCTACATCGTCCCCGGCCTCGGCGACGCGGGCGACAGGATTTTCGGAACTAAATAAGCGGAATATCGTCTAACCGGGTGCCCGCCTGAGGGCACCCGGTTTGATTTTTTCTCGCTTCTTGCAAAATTTAAGCATTTCCGAGGCGCTTTCTTTGTGCAAGGAACAAAGAAAGCGTCCCAGAAAATCCGAATTCAGCTGCTGTCAAGTAAGGACTAAATAATTTTGACGTATTTCTGCGGTTTTGGG
>CAYXVA010000093.1:0-6252 GCA_964467975.1 uncultured Oscillospiraceae bacterium
GGCCATATTGACAATTTACACATAATTTGCTTTAATGGGCTGTGCAATCGAAATGGAGGGCGCTATGACTGAACGACGGAAGAGGGCTATAGCCACCCGGAACGCGCTGGTGGAAGCGGCGCTCAAGCTAATAGGCAGCCGCGGCTATGACAACGTCACAGTTGAGGCCATAACGGCCGAGTGCGGTGTGGCGAAGGGCACTTTTTACCACTATTTTAAAAGCAAGGACGACATTCTGCGCGAGCTGAGCGGTTCGCTTTACGACTCGCTCGGCGAAGCCGCAAACAGCGGCGGCAGCGTGCTCGAACAGCTAACTGCGCTGGTGCGCGCCTGGTACGCGGATTTGGACGAGTACAACCTTCGGCTCGCGCGCGAGACGCTCCGCCTCATCGCGCTCGACAGTGCCGACGGGAGGCAAAACGGCGTGACGCAGATGGAGCGCGGCATCGGCCTTATGCGCGAGTGCCTCGAGCGCTCAGCGGCGCGGGGCGAACTCTCCCCGGACGCGCCGGTGGAGACGCTCTCGCGGGCGCTCATGTTCGCCATGCAGGGCTCGGCCGTCTATCACTGCGTAAACGGCGGCGGGTTCGACGTCCCGGCGTGGTGCGATGAATTCCTCAAGAACGTGCTCGAGCCGCTGCTGCGCCGCTGGCTCGCGGCGCAGCCTGACGCCGGGGCACAGACCGGCGCATCCGCGCGCTGAAAGGGCCGCCGGCAGTTTTGCCGGCGGCCCTGAGCTTTACGCGTTTTATTCTCTTCCCAGCAGCGCCATAAGCTCGCCCCAGAGTTCGAGCAGACGGAATTTGAAAACAACGCCCGAGCCCTCGTCGCTTATCAGCTGCACCGTGCTGTCGTCGAGCTGCTCGAACGCAGCCTCGGTTTCGGCAGAGGTGAGGCACAGCGGCGGGAAGATAACGCACCACCAGTTGTGCCCCTCGCCGGAGCCGAGCGTGACGCGCAGCGACCGGTAGCGCCCGGCGGGCAGGGAGAAGGTGTCGTATTCGCGCGTCGGGTAGTATTCCTCGCCGAATGTGACGCTCACGCTTCTGCCCTGCGCCGCGGCAGAGGCGGCGCCGGCAATGCCGTCGAGGTTTGCCGCGATTATCTCTCCCGCCTCGCCGCTCCCGCCGGCGCTTTCAAGCCGAGGCTCCAAATAGGCCAGGACCGCGTCGCGAACGTCGAGTTTTATCTCCTGTTCGAGGGCGTCGTCGGAGTCGGCTATGACGTGCAGACGCACAAGCTGGCTCGAAACGCGCGTGCTGGCCGCGCTTGCCCAGGTGCCCATGAACAGCGAGACGCACATTGCCAGCAGCAGCGATATTTCCCATTTTCGCAAAAGCCTCTTATCCGACATGCTATGTAACCTCCAGCAGTTTTCTGAAGGTATCATAACCGACGGCGCAGCGCTTTAAACAAAAACCGCCCGGCAAAAAAGCCGGACGGCTGCTCACCGCGCGAAACGCGGGGGCAACAACCCGTCACGACAGGCTCTGGAAGCCCGCGCTCGAGACCTTTATAATAATGTCGGCTATCTCCTCGGAGGGCTTTTTCACGCCCTCGTCCAGCCACTTGCGTATCACGCCGACGCTGCCTATGGCGATGAAGGTGTAGATGTACTCCACGTCCTCGACGCTGGCCGAGCCGAGATTGCGCCAGTGTTCGATAAACTGCTTTTGGACCATGTCTACGACCTTGTTCTGAAAGCCCGTGTCGCCTGAGCCGGAGAGCAGCACGCGGCAGACGTCAGCGTTCGCTTTGATGTACTCGACGATACCGGTGAGGGACTCCTTCAAATCCCCGCCGAGCGCCGCTATGGCCGGGCGCGTCTTGTCCGAGATGTCGTCGATGAACTCGCGCTCAATGCTCTGCAGCAGGTCCATGGGGTCGTTGTAGTGCGCGTAAAACGTCGCACGGTTTATGCCCGCCCGCTCGCATATCTCCGTGACGGTTATCTTGGCCACGGGCTTTGTTTGCATGAGCTCCATAAGATTGGATTTGATTACCATTTTTGTGTAGCGCACGCGCGCGTCCTGCTTTTTTCCAGGCACGGCGTTCACCCCCGTAAATCGTGAATTTTTTGTAAGTTATTATACGTTTGGTCCTCAAACCGTTTAAAATTTTGCAAATTTCAGCAAACTGACTGTTGCTTTGTTTTCACTTTGAAAATATACTATAAAAGCGAAAGTAAGTCAACACCGCGTTGATTATTGCGCGCGAAGGGATGGAGGACTGCCTATGGATAGACTGACACGGGGTATCACACGGCACAAGAGAATAGTCATTACGTTTTTTCTCATTGTGGCGGTTGTCTCAGCCGTGCTGATCCCGGGCGTGAGCGTCAACTACGACCTCACCGATTACCTGCCGGAGGATGCGGAGAGCACTCAGGCGCTCGATTTGATGTACGCGGAGTTCGGTTCGGGCGTGCCGAACACGCGCGTCATGGTGCAGAACCTGACACTGACCGAGGCGGCGGCGCTCAAGAGCGAGCTGGCCGCGGCTCCGGGCGTGAGCGGCGTCATGTGGCTCGACGACGTGGAGGACCTGTCCACGCCGGTGGAGCTCATGGACTCGGCCACCGTCGAGCAGTACTGGCGCGACGGCACGGCGCTCTACCAGGTGACGATTGACGAGGGCCGCGAGAGCGAGGCCGTGGCGGCTATCTATGAGATAACCGGCGCCGACGGGGCCATTTCCGGCAACGCGGCGAGTACGGCGAGCATGCAGAACCTCGTTGTCAGCGAGGTCGTGGGCGCGGCCTGCGTGCTGGTGCCCATCATTATAATACTCTTGCTGCTCACGACGACAAGCTGGATTTCGCCCATTCTCTTCCTGCTGACCATAGGTGTCGCGGTGCTGATAAACATGGGCACGAACGTGGTTTTCGGCGAGATAAGCTTTGTCACGCAGAGCGTGAGCCCCATTTTGCAGCTTGCGGTTTCGCTTGACTACGCCATCTTCCTTCTCAACAGCTTTGGACGGCACCGCGAAGAGGTGCCCACAAGCGAAGAGGCCATGCGCCTTGCAATACGCGAGTCGTTCTCGTCGATAGCGGCCAGCGCGGCGACCACGCTCTTCGGCTTCATGGCGCTGATGTTCATGCGCTTCGGCATAGGCAGCGACCTGGGGCTCAACCTCATGAAGGGCATCGTACTCAGCTACGTGTCGGTCATGGTGTTCCTGCCCGCGCTGGCGCTTGCCTGTGTGAAGTGGCTGGACAAGACTGCGCACAAGCAGCTCATACATACAGGCAAATGGCTGGGCAAGGCGCTGGTGAAAGTGCGCATCCCGGCGCTGCTGCTCGTGCTTATCATCGTCGTACCCTGTTATCTTGCACAGACGCAGGCCGACTTCCTCTACGGCAACGGCGAACCGGACACGCGCACCGACTACGGCCGCGACACCGTGCTCATAAACGAGACCTTCGGCGAGAGCAACGCCCTCGTGCTGCTCGTCCCGCGGGGCGACCCCGGCGCGGAGGCGCAGCTCGCCGGCGAGCTCGACGACATTGCTCACATCACCAGCGTGCTCAGCTACGCAGGCACCGTCGGTGCAGTGCCGGAGGGCTTCCTGGACTCGAGCATAGTCTCGCAGTTCTACTCCGACAACTACGCGCGGATAATCATGTACACCGACACGAGCGAGGAGGGCGACGAGGCCTTCGCCGTCGTCGAGCAGGTGCGCGCCGCGGCGGCTAAATACTACGACGAGAGCTGGCTGTGCGGCCAGAGCGCGAACCTCTACGACATGCGCGACGTCGTCACGGCGGACAGCTCGCTCGTCAACTGGATTGCGATTGCGTTCATATATCTGACGCTGCTTGTGACGTTCAAGAGCGTGACGCTGCCGTTCATACTCCTGTTCTGCATAGAGTCGGCCATCTGGATTAACCTCGCCGTGCCGTACTTCACCGGCCAGCCGCTGGTGTACATCGGCTATCTGGTCATCAACACGGTACAGCTCGGCGCGACGATAGACTACGCAATACTCATGACAAACGGCTATACGGCGAACCGGCGCACCATGAACAAGCGCGAGGCCGTCATAGCTACGCTGAACACGAACTTCGAGAGCGTGCTCACGAGCGGGCTGATACTCACGGCCGCGGGCCTCTGCCTGGGCTTTGAGAGCTCGCTGGATGTCGTGGCCGAGCTGGGCATACTGCTCGCGCGAGGCACCGTGCTCTCGATGGCGATGGTCGTGCTGGCGCTGCCGGCGCTGCTGATGCTCTTCGACCCGCTCACGGCCAAGCTCACGTACAAGGCCGGATTCCTCAAAAAGACCGACAAGGAGGTCACAACAAAATGAAACGCAAGCTATCTGCATTCCTCTCCATATTCCTCTGCTTCGCGCTGTGCCTCAGCACGCTCGGCTTTGCCGCGGACAGCGCCGACCCCGAGACCACA
Source organism: uncultured Oscillospiraceae bacterium (assembly GCA_964467975.1). Taxonomy (GTDB): domain Bacteria; phylum Bacillota; class Clostridia; order Oscillospirales; family Oscillospiraceae; genus Scatomorpha. The sequence continues at coordinate 4,407 of CAYXVA010000093.1, forward strand.
GACGCGGCGGGGGAGACCGGCGAGACGGTCGAGACCGCCTCCAACGGCCCCGAAGAGGTCATTTACGGCCGCCTGGACAACCAGGGCAGGGCGCGCAGCGCCTACGCCGTGGTGGCGCTGACGGTCACCGAGCCCGGCACCGTCACGCACTACGGCAGCTACACCGCCGTTGAAAACCTCACCGACACGAGCCCGATAAACTACTCCAACGGCGTCGTGACGCTCGAGGCCGAGAGCGCGGGCCGCTACTACTACCAGGGCACGCTCCGCCGCGCGCTGATGCCGTGGAACATTGAGATAACCTACACCCTCGACGGCGAGGAGATAGACCCCGACGACCTGGGCGGGGCGTCCGGCAAGCTCGAAGTGAACATACACACTGAAATGAACAGCGGCTTTGACGCCTACTTCACCGACAACTACATGCTGCAGATATCCGTCACGCTTGACTCGGCCCTGTGCGAGAATATCTCCGCGCGCAACGGCACCGTGGCGAGTGCGGGCAGCGACAAGCAGATAACCTTTGTCGTCCTGCCCGGCGGCGAGGGCGACGTGGGCTTTTCCGCCGACGTCAAGAACTTCTCCATGAGCGGCTTCACCATCGCCGGTGTGCCGTACTCGATGGACAGCATAATGAGCATGGGCGACCTCGATAGCATAACCGGCGGTATCGAGCAGCTCACCGGGGCCATCACCCAGCTCACGAGCGGTGCCGCCTCCATCAACTCCGGCGCGGGCACGCTCAGCGAAAACAGCGGCGAGCTCACCGGCGCGAGCGACCAGATAGAGAGCGCCCTCAGGCAGATAGCCGACGGCCTGCAGGGGTACGACCTGAGCAGCATGACCGACGGCCTCGACCAGCTCGCGGAGCTCCCGGCGTATCTCTCTCAAATGGCAGCCGGGCTGTCCCAGATCTCTCCGGTGCTTACGACTGCGGCAAATACGTATGACCAGGTTGTAACAACGTTGGATGCTGTTATAGGCGCGCTGCAGGGCAGCGTAGGCACCTTTCCCGGAACCGGCAGCGAAACAGGAGGAGTGACCGGAGGAGAGACGGGCGGCGAAACCGGCGGCGAAACAGGAGGGGAGACGGGCGGCGAAACCGGCGGTGGAGAGACCGGCGGAACCGAAACCAACGACGTAACTGGCGGCGAGGCCGAAACCAACGGATCCAGCAGTTCAAGTTGGACGTACATAATTACACAGTGGGCTACATATAAGCCGTTGCTTCAGCAGATGAACAATGGCTTGAGGAGTGCTGCGGAGGGCATAGACACCGTTGTCGACGGGCTTATGCAGATGGCCATCCAGATTTCTTCCGGGTTGAAGGACATGCAGAACATTGACACCAGCGCGCTCACCGAACTCCAAACCGGCATGGCGGAGCTGGCAGACAACTATGCCACGTTCAACGAGGGACTCAAGGCCTACACCGACGGCGTCGACCAGCTCAGTGAGGGCATGAACACCTACACGAGCGGCATGTACTCCCTCAACAGCCAGACCCAGCAGATACCCGACATGATAGACGAGCTTCTGGGCACCGGCGAGAGCGACGAAGAGGAGGAGACGGGCCCCGTGAGCTTCCTCGACGAGCGCAACGAGGACACCGCAAGCGTGCAGTTCGTGCTCTCCACCGAGGGCATCAACGCCCCCGAAGAGACCGCCGAAGAACAGCCCGTCGAAGAGCCCAAGGGCTTCTTCGCAAACCTCTGGGACAAGATAGTCGCGCTGTTCACCTGATAGCGGCAAAACAAAATCCCCCGGCCGGCCGGGGGATTTTTTGCGTCTTGCCTAGAGTCTGTTTTAAAACCATCAAATTAACCAAACCAGAATACAGGCAAGA
>CAYXVA010000094.1:0-6242 GCA_964467975.1 uncultured Oscillospiraceae bacterium
CTCAAATCCAGCCCCACCCGGACGACATCATCCGGTTTCTGTTGGGACAACTGAATGACAGTCTCAACATGTGCAGTCCTTGGGAACAGGTCGAAGGCGGTGGCGATTTGGGGGTGGTAGTTGGACTGGGTCAGGCGGGCTATGTCGCGGGCGAGGGTGGCGCAGTCGCAGGAGACATACACTATGCGTTCAGGGTTCATGGCGGCGACGGCGGCTATGGCGGTTTCGCTCATGCCCTTGCGCGGCGGGTCGACGACTATGACGTCAGGGCGCTCTCCGGATTTTGCAAAGCGCTCTGCGGCCTCGCCGGCGTCGGCGCAGATAAATTCCACGTTCGTGACGCCGTTGCGTGCGGCGTTTTCACGCGCGTTTTCCACGGCCTCGGAGACAATTTCCGCGCCGATTACGCGCTTGGCGCGCCGGGAGAGGGGCATCGTTATCGTGCCCGCGCCGCAGTATAGCTCGAGCACCGTGCCTCCTGGTTTGGGCAGGGCCAGCTCGACCGCGCGCTCATAGAGCCGCTCGGCCTGCTGGCGGTTTACCTGATAAAACGCCTGGGGCGCAATCTCAAACTCAAAGCCGCCGAGGGTGTCGCGGAGCGCGGCCTCGCCCCAGAGGGTGTAGAAGTCCCCGGCGAGGACGGTGTTGCCGCGCGTACGGTTTATGCACAGCACAATGCCCGTCAGCTCCGGGCACGCGGCGCGCAGCGCCTCCGCCAGCGAGCCCGTCCGGCTCCCGAAGCCCTGCGCCGACACGACGCAGCACACAGCGGCGCCGTCCCTCGCGGTGCGTGAAAACACGTGGCGCACGCTGCCGGAGCCGGTGCGCACGTCGTAGGGCGCGACTTTGTGCGCCCGCATCCACTCCGTGACCGCCCGGGCGCAGCGCCCGGCGGCCTCGCTCTGCAGCAGGCAGTCCTGCACGGGCACGACGTCGTGGCTTCCCGCGCGGAAAAAGCCGTACACGGGCGCGTCGACCGTGCCGCCGACGGCGAAAATGGCCTTGTTGCGGTAATGTTCGGTCCGCTCTGAGGCTCAAATGGCGTCCACTTCGATGTCGGCGCCGCCTATCCGGCGCAGGGCGTCGTTGACCTTGCCGCGCTTGAAGCCAAGCTCGCACTCATATGTCATGTGCCGGCAGGCGCAGCCGCCGCAGCGGCCGTAGACCGGGCACATGGGCGCGGCGCGCTCCGGGGCGGGGGAGAGGAGCTCTTCGCCTCGGCCGTAACAGACGTTTTTTCCGGCCTTTACGATTTTTACCCGCCAGCGCTCGCCGGGCAGTGCGCCGTGCACAAATACCGCCAGGCCGTTTATGCGCCCGACGCCCAGGGCCTCGGAGGTAAAACCGGTTATTTCGCACTCGTATATCTCGTTTTTCTTCAGCATATCCATGTGGCTATTCTAACACGGGGCAAAGGGATTTGCAATTTAATATAGTTGTGGTATAATAACTCATTACATCAGACATCCCAAACCCAAGCGAGGTATGTGTAATGAACAGCAAATTGAAATTGGCGCTGATAGCCCTTGCGATAATCGTCGTATTGGTTGTCATCGTTGTAATAATCGTCTCTGTCACCGGAGGGGACGACGAGCCCGACGCGAGCATGACGCCGACCTCGGTTCCTGAGCAGACGCTCACGCCGGAGCCGGATGTAAGCGCGACCGAGCAGCCCGACGCCGAGACGCCCGGCAACACCACCACCGCCACCATAGCTGTCGGCGGCGACATAGTTATGCACTCGGGCCTGAACACCGAGGCGCTGCAGAGCGACGGCACGTACGACTATACGCCCATATTCGGCGTCCTGCCCGACCTGGTCTCCGGCGCTGACTACGCCGTCTGCTCGCTCGTGACCACGCTCATGGCCGACGGCGGGGCCTACACGGCCTATCCGCTCTTCCGCTCGCCGACGGCGATAGCGGACGCCATTGCCTCCGTGGGCTTTGACCTCGTCAACACCGCCACCAGCCACCTGGCCGACTCGTGGAAGGACGGCATCGACTACACGCTTGACACCCTCGAGGCCGCGGGCCTCGAGCACGTGGGCACGTATCGCACCGAGGAAGAGCGCACGAGCTCCGGAAACCGCACGATGGTGGATATAAACGGCATATCCGTGGCCTTCCTGGCCTATACCTGCGACACGAACAGCGTACCTGTGAGCGGGTTTGAGTACGCCGCGAGCATTTGCGCCACGGACTACCTGACCGGCGGCACGCAGATAGACTACGAGCTTATGGACGGCGACGTCGCAGCTGCGCGCGAGGCGGGCGCCGACCTGGTGTTTGTGTTCATGTCCTGGGGTACCGAGTTCGCAACCGAGCCGAGCAATTTGCAGTACGACATAGCAGATAACCTCATCGCCGCCGGGGCGGACGTCATAATCGGCGGACACTGCCGCGTGCCGCAGCCCATGGAGATGCGCACCGTCACGCTTGACGACGGCAGCGAGCGCACGGCCTTCGTCTGCTACAGCCTGGGCAATCTGCTCTCCTGTCAGAACGACCAGTATACCGATATCTCCGCCATACTCAACCTCACCATAACTCGCAATGACGACACCGGCGAGACAAGAGTGACTGACGTCAGCTACAGGCCAATCTACATGGCCGATCTCTACGACTACGGCATAAACGACTACAACTGGCACTACCGCGTGGTGGACCTCCACGCCGCCATCAACGCCTGGGAGAGCGGCGACGACTGGGAGTTCATGACCGAGGATATTTACAACGACATGGTGACGGCCCTGGATGCCGCCCACGCCCTGTACGGGGCCGAATACGACCCGGACTACACCGGGGGATAAAAGCGGCGCAGAGCCGAGCAAAATAAAAGCCGAGACTGTTGACGGTCTCGGCTTTTATTCATAGCTGCAAATTATTTCCGGGGCACTTTCTTTTTATCTGATAAAAGAAAGCGCCCCGGAAATGCTTAAAGTTTAAAATGGTATTTTGAAATCAATAGTTCTCGGAGCGGAGCTCGAAGTAGGCCTGCGGATGGGCGCAGACGGGGCAGACGGCGGGAGCGGTGGGGCCCACGTGGACGTGGCCGCAGTTGCGGCAGATCCAGACCTGCTCGCCGATGCGGGAGAACACCTTGGCGTCTTCTATGTTCTTGAGCAGGGCGAGATAGCGCTCTTCGTGCAGCTTTTCAATGGCCGCAACGCCCTCAAACTGCTTGGCAAGGGCCTCGAAGCCCTCTTCATGCGCTGTCTTGGCGAACTCGGCGTACATCTCGATCCACTCGTAGTTCTCGCCCTCGGCGGCTAGCTTGAGGTTTTCAGTGGTGGGGCCGACCTTGCCGCCGTGCAGACGCTTGTACCACAGCTTGGCGTGCTCCTTCTCGTTGGCGGAAGTCTCGGAGAAAATGGCCGCGATCTGCTCGTAGCCGTCCTTCTTGGCCTGGCTGGCGTAAAATTCGTACTTCACACGGGCCTGGCTCTCGCCGGAAAAAGCGGTCTCCAAATTTTTAAAGGTTTTACTGTCCTTGAGTTCCATGATAATTGCCTCCTTAACATGGTTGTATCTACATATTATCTTAAAATTTCAAAAATTCAAGTGCAAACTGTGAATTTTACCGAGTATAAACTCCAAATGTATGCGCATAATAGCGCAGAGAAAACAAACTCGGAGGGATAACATGAAAAAGAAACTTGCAATCGCGCTCATAGGCGCGGCAGCGCTTGCATCCCTTGCCGGCTGCGGGAACGTAGACGACGGGCTCGTCAAGGACACTCCGGGCGACAACGCGCCGCTGCCCACAGCTATAACCGGCACTAACTCCCCGACGCAGACCACGGGGACCCCGGCGACCACCGCTCCAAGCATGTCGGCTATGGAGTAAGCACGGCGGTGAGCGGCCCCAGGCTGCGCCTTTTGCGGCGCAGCCTGGGGTTGAGCAAGTACATAAATCCCAGGGGAATTATGCCCTCATCGCATCGAGCGTGATCTGTGCCAACTCCTGGACGGTCATGCCGAGCATTTCCGCGCCCTTGCTAATCACGTCGCGGGAACATCCGGCGGCAAATTTCTTGTCCTTGAACTTCTTCATAACGCTCTTGACGTCCATGCCCTCATAGCCTGTGGGGCGCATTTTGGCTGCAGCCCAAATGAGTCCGGTGAACTCGTCGGTGGCGAAGAGGAACTTCTCCATCTGCCTGGTCGGCTCTACATCGCAGACCAGGCCGTAGCCGTGGCTGGCCACAGCGTGTATGACCGTGTCGTCGACGTCGTGCTCCTTGAGCAGGCTCTGCGCCCTGACGCAATGCTCTTCCGGCCACTGCTCAAAATCTATATCGTGGAGTATGCCCACGGCGCGCCAGTAGTCGACGTTGTCGGGGTCGTATGTTTTGGCAATCTCGCCCATGACCTTACCGACGGTCTCGGCATGCTGGATGTGGAACGGCTCTTTGTTGTACTGCTTTACAAGCTCAAGCGCCTGCTCAGGCGTGGGAATGTAGCTCATGTGCGTAACCTCCTAAAATTCGCGGATGTATATATGATACTACCCCGCGCCGTTTTTTGCAACGGAAAACCTCCGCGCCCGGAGGCGGACAAAAAGTTTGTGTTTGTGCTCGTTTCACAAAATAATTCTTGCAATTGGAGGGGGCATCGGTTATAATTGTGACATAGTGTTGAGGAACGGAGATGCTTTTATGGAGCTTGAAAACTTTGAAGGTATACTCGAATGCGTGCCGGAGATGAAACGCCCCATGCGCGTAATACTGGCGGGGTCTGACGGCGAAAACATGCTTCGCGGCCTGTTTGAGGCCCAGAAAAAGGGCATAGCGCAGCCGGTGCTGGTGGGCGACCGTGCGCGTACCATGACCGTGCTGGAGCGCTTTGGGCTCGAGCGCGAGCCGTACACCATGGTCGACACGCCGCCGGGGCACAACGTAACTCAGACGGCCATCGACATCATCAATTCCGGAGACGGCGATGTGCTTATGCGCGGCAACATACCGACCAGGGACTTCCTCATGCCCGTGCTGGAGAAGTCCAATAATCTGCGTACTGACAGGCTGATGAGCCACGTCTCGCTGGCGAGCTTGCCCGAGTACCCGAAGCTGCTCGCGCTCAGCGACATGACTGTCATGATTCATCCGAACATGTCGCAGAAAAAAGAGATAATCCGCAACATGGCCGACGCGCTCAAGGCGTTCGGATATGAAAAGCCGAAGCTGGCGCTGCTCTCGCTGGTGGAGAAGGTCACATTCCACATGCAGGACACGGTGGAGGCGCAGCGGCTGGTGACAGAGCAGTCTCAACGTCCGTTTGCCGACTGCGAGCTGTGGGGCCCTATCTCCTACGACCTCATATTGAGCAAAGAGGCCGCGCGGCTTAAAAACTACGACTGCCCCTGGTCGGGCGGCGGCTTTGACGGCATCGTGGCTCAGGATTTGTCCACCGCTAATGTCCTCGTCAAGAGCTGGCTGATACACGCGCACGCCGTCACGTGCGGCGCGGTGGTCGGAGCGCGCATCCCGATTGCGCTCACTTCCAGGAGCGCGGACGAGGAGGAGACATATCTCTCCATAGTGTTCTGCGCCGTCCTCGACGCCTGGCGGCGGAGCAACCCGCAATACATGGATTTGTGATAAAAAATTAGGGCGGCGCGGCGGCGCCGTCCGTGGAGAGTGATTTGTCAAACTAAGAGCAACAGCGATGGAGCTCAATAGCGGAAGTTAAGCATCTTACGAGGCCCGGTTAATTAACGCCGGGTTTCGTTTTAGCGTGGAAAGAGCGACGCGAGAGATAGCGCCAGCGTTTCTGCCGAGCAGGTGGGCGATCGCAGTAACTCAAACCGTCGACGTAATGTATGGGCTCTCTATTTGCCTAAACCGTTGCGCTTGATAGTTTATTCACCCACCGAAAAAAGCGCCCGTCCGATATCGGACGGGCGCTGCTGTTTTGTTCTCGGTCAGACGAGCCTTTCGGCCATGTCACAGCCCGCGAGGATGTGGAAATGCAGGTGGGGCACGGTCTGGCCGGCGGCGGGGCCGCAGTTGGATATCACGCGGAAGCCGTCGGTGAGCCCTTCGGACGCGGCAACCTTGGCGATGACCTCAAAGCACTTGGCGACGACGGCGCTGTTTTCGCTCGTTATCTGAGCGGCGCTGTCGGCGGCGTGGGCCTTGGGTATCACGAGAATGTGCGTGGGGGCCTGGGGGTTGATGTCGCGGAAGGCGAGGGCGTCGTCGTCCTCATAGACCTTGTTGGTGGGGATTTCCCTGGCGG
>CAYXVA010000095.1:0-6121 GCA_964467975.1 uncultured Oscillospiraceae bacterium
GGGATAACCGACTCGGGCGAAATTGAGCTGCGCGACGAGGACATCAAGATGGACGTGTTCCGCTCCTCCGGCGCGGGCGGCCAGAAGGTCAACAAGACGAGCTCCGCCGTGCGCCTGACGCACATCCCCACCGGCATCGTCGTCTCCAGCCAGGTGGAGCGCAGCCACTTCCAGAACCTCGAGAACTGCAAGGACATGCTCCGCGCCAAGCTCGCCGAGATAAAGGAGCGCGAGCACCTCGAGAAGATAAGCGACATCAAGGGCGTGCAGATGAAGATAGACTTCGGCAGCGCGATACGCTCCTACGTTTTCATGCCCTACACGCTCGCGAAGGACGCGCGCACCGGCTTTGAAAACGGCAACATCAACGCCGTCATGGACGGCGACATAGACGGCTTCATCAACGCATACCTTGCAATGAAAGCGGGCGAGTGAGATAAAGAGAGCGGCCTTTACCATACCGGCGATAGCGCTGGTGCTGTTTCTGATGCTCTTCAGCGGCAGCCTCCACGCCCCCGCCGCGCCAATAGAGACCCAGACGCCGGGCGAGAGCGCGCCTCCGGCCGAGTCCGCGCCGCCAGAGACGGCCGGGCCCGCCGAGACGGCCTCTCCCACGCCCACGCCGGAGCCCGAGACGTTTACGCTCAGCTTCATCGGCGACATCACGCCGGACTCCGTGGCCTACTACCGCGGCTCGTCCGTGGCGTATCAGAACGTCGTGACAACGGACAACCTCGCATACGTCTTTGAAAAGACGATACAGTACTTTGCCGACGACGACTTCACGATGGCAAACTTCGAGTGCGCGCTCACCAACGAGACCACGGCCGCGGACAAGAACTTCACCTTCCGCGCCCCGCCGGAGTACGCGGGCATCCTCACCGAGGGCAGCGTCGAGTTCGTCACGCTGGGCAATAACCACGTCCTCGACTACGGCGAGGCTGGCTACGCCGACACGAAGGCCACGCTCGACGAGTACGGGATAGGCTACGCCGGGCGCGACGAGTACACGGTGTACGAGACGGCGAGCGGGCTGAAGATAGGCGTCTACGCCGTGTCCTTCCCGGAGGGCACCTCGCAGATTACGAACGGCATCGCCGCGCTGAAAGAGGCGGGGGCCGAGCTCATCATCGCCGCCATCCACTGGGGCGACGAGGGCAGCTACGACGTGAACGCAAACCAGCTCACCTGGGGCCACGCCGCCGTCGACGCGGGCGCGGACGTGGTCTACGGCTCGCACCCGCACACCTTGCAGCCTATCGAGGTCTACAACGGGCACTACATATTCTACTCCATGGGCAACTGGTCCTTCGGCGGCAACACCAACCCGCGCGACAAGGACACGGTTATCGCCCAACTCACCGTCACGCGCGACGGCTCCGGCGAGTGCTCCGTCACCGACGTGCGCCTTATCCCCTGCGCGAGCAGCGGCGTCGTGGACGGCAACAACTACCAGCCCGTCCCGTACGAGGAGGGCAGCGAGGAGTACGAGCGTACAATATCCAAGCTCGAGGGCACCTTCACCGGCGCAAACCTGACAATCCCGTACGAGTACGGCTATAACGAATATTGAATCCCCCTGAACAAATTTCACCCCAGAAGTTATCCTGTGCGGTATGCCGGATGCCTTCTGGGGTGCTCTGTTTGTTGCGGCGGCCTCAACACCGGATAAGGCCGCCGCAGCCGCGCCGGACGGAATGCGCCGTGCAATTGCCGGGGCCTTTTGGCGCTTTACATCAGGCTCATGCCGATGGCGTTGGATATCATGTGGTAGGCTATGGGCGCCCAGATACTGCCCGAGCGCTCGTAGCACCAGTTGAAGGCGAGCGAGGCGGGCAGATACAGCACGGCCGCGAGCAGATAGGTGAGGTCGCCGTAGTTGAACGCGTACTGCCAGACGTGGTAGAGCGAGAACGCGAGCGCGCTCACGACCCACGCCAGGACGCGGCTGCGCCGGTAAAACGCCCCGAAGAGGAGCCCGCGGAAGATTATCTCCTCCACGAACGGCGCCATGAACACGGTCATCGCCACGAGCTTGTTCCAGCCCTCGGGGACCATGGATATAATCGCGTCGTTGTTCGGTGAGGTCATGTTCTCCCCGCCGAGTATGGCCAGCGCGTAGCTGAGCAGCATGCTCAGCACCAGCTCGAGCATGTAGGCCGTGATAAGCGAAAGCACAAACGCGCCCAGCCGGTCGAGCGCCGCGTTGAACCCGGCGCGCAGGAAGCGCCAGAACAGCACGAGCATGTACACAAAGCCGGTGACATAGTAAATGAGGTTCATGTCCACCGCCGTCATGGCCGGCCACACATAAGCCAGGCGCGGCAGCAGCAGCGGCAGTACAAACACGTGGATTGGCAGGTAAATGAACGCGGCTATGCGCTCGCCGGGACGCATGAGGTCAACGAAGCCCGGGCGGTTGGGGATAATGGGTCTGTTTTCCATCAAGGGGCCAACTTTCTCTGTAGTTGATATAGCAGATTGAGCGCTTCTATGGGCGTGAGCGTGTCCAGCCGGGCCTCGCGCAGGGCGTCGAGCACCTCGTCGCTCGCGCCGTCGCCCAGCGTGAGCTGCCGGGGCTCTTCGTCACGGCTTGCGCTGCGGCTTGCGGGCGCGGCTTCGCCCTCCACGAGGTCGGCCAGGCACTCCTGCGCCCGGCTCACGACGCTCTCCGGCACGCCCGCGAGGGACGCGACTTCGATGCCGTAGCTCTCGTCCGCCGCGCCAGGGACAATCTTCCGAAGGAAAATTACCCCGCCGCCCTGTTTGCGCGCCGTAATGGAGTAGTTTTTCACGCCGTCTACCTGTCCGGCGAGCTCGGTGAGCTCGTGGTAGTGCGTGGCGAACATCGTCTTGGCGCCGAGCCGGCGCTTGTCGGCGCAGTATTCCAGCACGGCCCTGGCTATGGCCACGCCGTCGTAAGTGGACGTGCCGCGGCCTATCTCGTCGAGGATTATGAGGCTGCGCTTCGTCGCGGATTTGAGTATCTGCGCGACCTCGGTCATCTCCACCATGAAGGTGCTCTGCCCGCTCGCAAGGTCGTCGGAAGAACCCACGCGGGTAAACACGCGGTCGACGACGCCTATTGTCGCGCTCTGGGCCGGGACAAACGAGCCCATCTGCGCCATGAGCACTATGAGCGCCGTCTGGCGCATGTAGGTGCTCTTGCCCGCCATGTTCGGGCCGGTTATCACGGCGAGGCGGTCGCTCGTGAGGTTCAGGTGCGTGTCGTTCGGCACGAATCGGGTCTCCCTCTGCGACTGCTCGACGACCGGGTGGCGGCCGCCGCGTATCTCAATCACGCCGGAGTCGTCTATCTCCGGGCAGACGTAGCCGTTGCGCACGGCCACCTCGGCCAGGGAGCAGAGCGCGTCGAGGATTGAGAGCAGCGCGGCGGTGTTCTGCAGCTCGGCAATGCGCTCGCACACCTTCGCGCGCACCTCGCAGAAGAGGCTGTATTCGAGCTTGCAGTCGTTTTCGCTGGCGGAGGCTATGTCCGTCTCCAGGGTCTTGAGCTCCGCCGTGAAATAGCGCTCATGGTTCACGAGCGTCTGCTTGCGGATGTAGTCGGGCGGCAAGTCCTCCGCCGGGACTTTGCCGGGGATGTCGATATAATAGCCGAAAACCTTGTTGTATGCGATTTTCAGCTTTTTTATTCCCGTGCGCTCCACCTCGCGCCGCTCCATCTGCGACACGAGCTCGGTGGAATTGCTAAGCAGCGCCCGCAGCCGGTCCACCTCTTCGGAGTAGCCGTCGAGTATGACATCGCCGTCGGTTATCGTGTTCGGGGCTTTGGGGTTTATTGCGCCCAGTATTATCTCCCGCACGTCGGACAAGGTGTCCATGCCGGCGATGCTGTCCAGCAGGGCGCTGCGCCGGCCGGAGAGCAGCTCCTTTATACGTGGCAGGGCTTCGCAGCTGGCGGCCAGGGCGAGCAGATCGCGGCCGTTTGCCGTCTGGTAGCCCAGACGGGAGGCCACGCGCTGCATGTCGCCGACGCCCTTGAGCTCGTTTATCAGCTCGGCGCGCAGCAGGTTGTCCTCCTTTAGCTCGCGCACGGCGTTGAGCCGCTGGAGTATATCCGCCGGCCGCAGCAGCGGCATTTCTACCCACGAGCGGAGCGTGCGCGCGCCCATCGGGGTCTTTGTGCAGTCGAGCACGCCGAACAGGCTGCCCTTTTTGCTGCCTGTGCGCTGGTTGGCGGTCAGCTCCAGGCTGCGCCGGGCCTGCCAGTCGAGCTCCATGTGCCTGTCGCCCTCGCGCAGCTGCAGGCTGTTGATGTGGGCCATGTTGCACTTTTGCGTGTCGGAGATGTAGCGCAGCAGGGCGCCGCAGGCCAGCACGGCTTCGGGCGCGGCACCCAGGCCCAAATCGGAAACGCTCCCGGCCGAGAACTGGCGGCAGAGCGTCTCTTCGGCCTCGTCGCGGCCGAATATGCCGTCCTGGTGCTCTATCGAGCAGCCCAGGCGGCGGCTCAAAAAGTCCATCAGCAGCTTGTCGCCGCTCGCTGTCTCGTTGAGCACGACCTCGCTCGGCACGTAGGAGCTGAGCTCGTTGAGCAGGTGCATCCGCACCGGGGCATGGCACTCCACGGCGGCGAACTCGCCCGTGGACACGTCGCAGATCGCCATAGCGCCCGAATCGCGCGACATGTACACCGCGCAGATGTAGTTGGCCTTGTCGCTGTCAAGCATGGACGAGTCGGTCACTGTGCCCGGCGTTATCACGCGCACTATGCCGCGTTTGACGAGGCCCTTGGCCGACGCCGGGTCCTCGAGCTGCTCGCACACGGCGACCTTGTAGCCCTTTTGCAGCAGGCGGGATATGTATATCTCCGACGAGTGGTACGGCACGCCGCACATGGGCATCTGCTCTTCGGCGGGCTTGTTCCGGTCGCGAGTCGTAAGCGTGAGGTCGAGCTCGCGCGAGGCCAGGATGGCGTCCTCGTCGAACAGCTCGTAAAAGTCACCCAGCCTGAAAAAGAGCAGGCAGCTCTGGTTCTGGCTCTTTATCTCGTAATATTGCTTTTGCAGCGGGGTCAGCGAGGCCTCGTCCCGCTCCGAAAGGGGCACCGAGGCGTTCATGTCCCGGCCCCTGACTTTTTTCTTCGGCATTTGCCCCTCCTTATTCGTCCCGGGCCGGCACGCCGTAGAGCGCCCAGGTGTTGCCGTCGGTGATATCCACGTCCATGAACCTTCCGACAAGCTCCTCGCCGCCGCTCATGTGGACAAGCCTGCCGCCGTTCGTGCGCGCGGAGAGGTTGTAGGGGCTTCTGCCCGTCGTGCCGTCGACGAGCACGCGCTGCCGCGTGCCGATATACGCCGCGTGCTTCTCCGCGCTTATCTCGTTTGCGCGCTCTACAAGGCGGTCGAACCAGCGCTGCTTCTCCTCGCGGGAGACGGGGTCGGGCATTTCGGCGGCCTTCGTCCCGGCGCGCGGCGAGAAGATGAAGGTGAACATCGCGTCGTAGCGGACCTCCTCAATAAGGCTCATCGTGTCGTCAAAGTCTTTCTCCGTCTCGCCGGGGAAACCGACGATGATGTCCGTCGTAAGCACGAGCTCCGGCATGAGCGAGCGCGCCAGGCGCACCTCGTCAAGATATTTCTCGCGGTCGTAGTGCCGGTTCATCTCGCGCAGGATGCGGTCCGAGCCGCTCTGGACGGGGAGGTGTATGTGCTTTGCGCACTTTTCGCACTCGGCCATCGTGCTAAATAGCTTCTCCGTGGCGTCGCGCGGGTGGCTGGTCATAAAGCGGATAAGAAAGTCGCCGGGGATATCGTTTATGGCGCGTATCAGGTCGGCGAAGTCGCGGCCCTCGCCCAAATCCTTGCCGTAGCTGTTGACGTTCTGGCCTAGCAGCGTGATGTCCTTGTACCCGGCCTCGACGAGCCCCCGCGCCTCCGCCACCACGTCGTCGAAGCGCCGCGAGCGCTCGCGCCCGCGCACGTAGGGCACGACGCAGTAGGTGCAGAAGTTGTTGCAGCCGTACATGATGCTCAGCCAGGCCTTTACGCTGCCCGAGCGCTTGACGGGCAGGCCCTCGGCGACGACGCCCTCGCTCGGCGGCGCGTCGAATATTCGCTTGCCGGTGGTGCGCGCGCGGTTGTAGAGCTCGGGGAAA
>CAYXVA010000096.1:0-341 GCA_964467975.1 uncultured Oscillospiraceae bacterium
GCGCATAAAGCGCCGCTGAAAACGCATTCACCCCCGGCACAGCCCGTGCCGGGGGTATTTTACTGCTAGGCGGCATAGAACAGGCTGAGAAAAGCCTCGTTTTTCAGTTTACTGCGCACCTCCTCGCTCCAGACAGAGCTCTCAAGCAGCCGCGAGAGCGGCGCGCCGAGCACTTCCTCGAGGCGGCTGCGCGTAAAGGAGTAGCTGTTGTCGGTGAAGCGGTAGGTTATGCCGTCCAGGTTGTCAATCGCCGCCATCGCCGCGACGGAGTTGTACACCAAATCGCGCCGCACCTTTTCCTCGCCTATGTCCCAGACGGTGTCGAGATAGTTCACGGTCAG
>CAYXVA010000096.1:351-6105 GCA_964467975.1 uncultured Oscillospiraceae bacterium
ATCTGCACGTCGCACAGCGGCAGTGCCATAAACAGCGCCGCCGTGTTGGGCGCGTCGCCGACGTATTCGCTCTCATACTCGTAAACGGCCGAGATGTCGTGCGTGAGCGCGTCGGTCTGACCGGCGGCGTACGACTCCCCCCTCACGCCAGGCCGGAAGCAGCCAGAACTGTATCAGGCAGAACAAAACGACCGCAAGCGCCAACAGACAAATTATGACTTTACTCTTCCTGCTCATCAGCCCTCCCCCTTTCTGCACTTCGTCATAAGCCTCGGAAAGCCGGCGAACGTGATGGGAATCAGTATCGTGAGCAGCGAGACATAGACGTTTGCCGCCGCGTTTGCCAGCTGATATGGCCCGTCTATGCTCAAAGCGCGTCCATACCAGATGTCTCTTCCGAACATCACTCCAAGCAGCGCCGCCGCGCACACCGCAAAGAACACACCCCAAACTCGCCAGACCGTCTTTACCCTCCGCTCACAGTCCGTCACAGAGAGAAACGCCGCTTCGCACGAACGGCGGCTGCGGAGCTTGAAGTACGCCGCCAGCGAGGCCGCGGTGAGTGCCAGGGCGAGGTAGCTCACGGACGCGAATCTAGTGAATAGCAGCGGCAGCGAGAGTATCCAGAAAACCGTACAGCCTAGCAGCGCAGTCTGGGCGCACTCCGCGCGGAATTTGTCCATGTCCGTCAGTTGGCTGCCGTCTACGAGGCCCTCGACGCTCGTCAGGCTCTCCATCGCCCGGGCCGTGGCCTTGGCCTCGTCGAGCCCCTGCGCCATGAGGTCGTCACGTTTGGCGCGCATGTAGCTCAAAATCTCCGCCTTCAAGTCCTCCGTCTCGCCCGTTTTGCGTATACGCCGGAACAGATCGTCGACGTATTCTTCCAGCCGTTTCATTCGTGCACCCCTCCTTGCAGCAGTCTGGTGATGATTTTCTGCGCGTACAGCCAATCGGCCAGGGCCCCCTCATAGGCCGCGCCGCCGCCGTCCGTAATGTGGTAGTATTTGCGCCTCCCGCCGTGCGACTTGTCGCCCCAATAGCTGACTATATACCCCTGCTTTTCAAGCCGCTTCAGGCTTGTGTACAGCGAGGGCTCCTTGAGCTCGTACTCATAGCCGCTGTTGACGGCCACGGCTTTCATGATTTCATAGCCGTAATTGTCCCCGTCCTTGAGTATCCGGAGTATTATCGTGTCGATGTGGCCGCGTATGAGGTCGCTGTTTATGTTTTGCTCGGGCATCTGCCTCACCTCCGCCATTATCATACACCAAATTACTATGTGTGTCAATATACTTTGTCACAAATTATTCCTCGCCACACAATGTTTTCGGGGCGAGGAATGAGAAAGCCCGCGGCGTCAAACTGCGCCGCGGGCTTTTTGGTTCAGGTATTCAGGGTGTCGGTGAGGGCTCGACTGTCGCTGTGGGCGGAACGGTTTCCGTAGGCTCGGCGGACTCGGACGGCCTGTCCGTGCCGGAAGTCAGGACGGAGTAGGTCAGGGGACCGTTGCACTCGGGGTAGTCCTGGTTGTCCCACCAGTAGCTGCCCCACATCAGCGCGTCGTTCACGAGGAAGGTAGCGCCGTAGCCGAGCGATGCCGTGCGCGAGGGGTCGACGTGGTAGCTCGCACCGTCGACGGTTATTATGCACCAGTAGTGCTCGGCGCGGTCGAGCCTACCCTCAACGACGACGCACTCTATGCCCGCCGCATCGCACAGGACCTTGTACGCGACGGCCATGCCCTCGCTGTTGGCCTGTCCGCCCAGGAACGCCGACCAGAGCGTGCCGGGCGAGTGCTCGCTGCTTTCGCACTCGCCTATCAGCGCGTTCAGGCACTGCAGCGCCCTGTATGGCTCGCTCTCGCTTGTCACGGAGCCGAGCATGCGCTCGACCGCGTTCTCGATGACGCCTCTGCGCGAGGACAGGACGCCCGAGGTTGCGCCGTAGTCGAGGTAGATTTCAACTATGCGCTGGAAGCCGCTGCCCGTATAGACGTTCACCACCGCGTCCGGGCGCTCCACGCAGGCGAGCGGGTCGGCAAAATACGCCTCATCTACATAGCTGAGCACCGCGTTCTCGTCCACGCTGGACGCGCTCACCATTGCGACCAGGCTGGTCTCCATGTTGGCGAGGGCATCGCAGATGGCGTTATACAGCCCCGTGGCGGTGTTGACGCTCAGCATGCTCTCGATCTCTTCGGCCGTGCGCTTATAGTAGACGAACACTTCCGCCTCATAGTACGCAACGATGCGGTCGAGGTCGTAGCTTATATAGTCCACGGCGTACGCGCCGATGGCCGTGTCACTGCTCACCTCACGGCAGGCGGCGGCCAGGTCCTCGGCTATCTCTCCGCTGTAGCCCGAGAAGTGTATGACAGCGCTCTCACCGTGCTCGGAGACGAGGTTGTTTATTGCCAGCGTGAGCTCCAGGTAGCTGCTGACCTCTATGGCACCGCTCTCGTCCCCCGTCTCGCGCGGTTCGCTGGTGTACTCCGACGTTGTAAAGTATTCGCGGTCAAATATGGAGGCGCAGCCGGTGAGCGAGAGCGCCAGTGCCAGTATAAGTATAAACGCAGACGCTCTTTTCACCATGCCGCACCTCCTTTTTGCGTCACATGCCCAGATCCTCGTCGATGAGGACGAGCTCGCACTTTTCCATGCCCATCATCTTGTACATGAGTATGCTCATGCCGCAGCACACGCGCTCCGGAGAGCGGCAGTCAAAGCACTTGAGCTCGTCGCTCTTGACGCAGGGCGTATTTACGTTGAAGCTGCGCGCTCGGAGCGGGCCGGCGACGTTGCGCGCGCGGTAGATCGCGTCGTCGAGCGTGTGCCGGACCTTGTTCTTGCCCGCGACTATGTACAGGCGCTTGTGGCCGTAGAGGTTGGAGGCTACGCGGTTGCCCTTGCCGTCGATGTTGACTATCTCGCCGGTCTCGGCGATGGCGTTTGCACTTGAGACGTAGGCATCGGTCGTCATCGCACGCATGCGTGCGGCGTCCTGGTCGGACTCCTTCCAGTGCCAGGCCACGTCGGGACACTCGCCGGTGAGCTTGTCATAGAGCCCGATGGCGTCCACCGTGCCGCTGCCGCCTATGCCGACGGTGAGCCCGGCGAGCTCGAGCGCGAGATAGTCCGCGGCCTCGGCGCCCGTGGCGAAGTACTTAAAGCTCCAGTCCCGGCCTTCAACGCTCTTTTTCAGCTTTTCAACGTCCATTTTCATGTCTCCTCTCAGTCGTCGTTTATATTCCCAAAGCCGTTGCCAAAGACGTCCGTGGCGTCGGTGACCACGAAGAACGCGGTCGGGTCTACGGCCTTGACTATCTTACGCAACTCAGTAATCTGCCGCTTTTTTATCACGCACATGAGCACTTCGCGCCCGGCGCCGGTGTAGCCGCCCGCGCCGTGGAGCAGCGTGACGCCGCGGTGCATAGTCACGGTTATCGTCTCTTCGAGCTCTTTGCTCTTTTCCTCGCTTATGAGGTAGCAGACCTTGCTGGTGTTGAAGCCGTACATCACAGTGTCTATGGCCTTCGAGACAATGAACTGCGCTATGAACGTATACATAACCGCGTCCCACTTGCGGAAAATGAGCCCGTACACACCGATTATTACGACGTTCAGGCACATAATAATGGTGCCGAAGTTGATGTCCTGGTACTTCCGGCGCAGCACCTTGGCCACGATGTCCACGCCTCCGGTCGTCGCACCGGAGCGGTAAGCGAGGCCGAGGCCCATGCCGTTCAGGCAGGCGCCTATCGTGGCCGCGAGGAAGATGTTGTCCGTCGCCATGGTGTTCAAAAGCGCAAAGGAGTCCACAAAGATATAGATAAACAGCGTTGCGAACAGGCTCATGAGCATGAACCGGACGCCGAAATGCCTCCAGGCGAAGGCGAAGAGCGGGATGTTGATGCACATGCTCACCACGCCGACCGGCCAGTGCGTGAGGTAGTTTACGATGGTGGCGATGCCTGTCACGCCGCCCGGGATTATGCCGTTCGGATAGAAGAAAAAGCTGTAGCCGACCACATAGGAAAACGCGCCCACAATTATGAACGCCCACTCGCGCGCGGTCTCCTTTGCACTGTGCTTAGGCATAAGCATGACCTCCTGATTGAAAAATCGGGACTTGGTTTTACAGCAGCGTCAGCTGCTCCTCGCCTCGGTCGGCGTCCTTCAAGAGCGCGCCGGCGGCCGGTAGGCTCCTCACGCGATAGCGCGCCAGGTTCTTTATGCCAGTCTCGCTCAGCGGCTTGACATCCGCGAGCTTATAGCGCGGCTTGAGCGTCATGACGCCGACACCCTGTGTACTCTTGCTCGTCTTGGGCGAGAGCAGAGCCGTGTTGAAGATAAGCGCCCTGCCCTCTGTGGAGTAGGCCGCGCACTCTATATCGCCGGCGAGCGGCAGCACCTTCACAAGCGGGCTCTTGTCGGAGTAGGCGTTCACGAGCTTTTTGCGGTTGGTCTTTGTCTCGTAAACGGACACCGGCAATCTCGCTATCTTGCCGTTTTCGAAGCAGAGCAATACCTCGCCCGAGTAGTCTCCGGCGTAGAGCACGGCCCTGACAGCCTCGCCGGAGTCCATGCCCAGCTTGCTCGCGAGGAAAACGCCGAGCTGGCTCGCCTTGGTGTCCTCGAAGTCGGCGAGCTTGGCCTTGTAGACCTGATACCTGTCCGTAAAGACGAGTATTTCGCCCCTGTTTGTTCCCTCGAACTGCGTCATGGGGCCGTCGCCCTCTTTGTACTTCTGCTCCGAGGACATGCGCAGCGACTGCGGCGTTATCTTCTTGAGGTAGCCCTCGCGGGAGACGAATACGTTCACCGCGTAGTCGGCGACGGTATCCTCCTCCGGCACCTCGGGCAGCTCCTCGGCGTAGACGATACCGGTTTTGCGCGGCGAGAGGTACTGCTTGATGATACGGCGCAGCTCGTCGATTATTATATTCTGTATCCGGCGGCGGCTGCCCAGCGTCTCCTCGAGCGAGGCGATATCGCGCTCTAGCGCCTCGGTCTCGCTCGTGCGCTTTAGTATATACTCGCGGTTTATGTTCCGCAGCTTTATCTCCGCGACGTACTCGGCCTGGATCTTGTCAATCCCGAAGCCCTCCATGAGGTTGGGCACGACGTCGCTCTCACGCTCGGTGTTACGTATTATCGCAATCGCCTTGTCGATGTCAAGCAATATCTTGGCGAGGCCGTGGAGCAGGTGCAGTTTCTCCTTTTTACGCTTGAGGTCGAAGTATATCCGCCGCTTTACGCACTCGGTGCGCCAGCTCGTCCACTCGCCGAGTATTTCGACCACGCCCATGACGCGCGGCGTCCCGGCTATGAGTATGTTGAAGTTGCAGGCGAAGGAGTCCATGAGCGGGGTGAGCTTGAAGAGCTTGGCCATGAGCTTGTCGGGGTCTGCGCCGCGCTTGAGGTCAATCGCGAGCTTGAGGCCGCCCAGGTCGGTCTCGTCGCGCATGTCGTTTATCTCTTTGGCCTTGCCCGCCTTGACGAGCTCGGCGACCTTGTCCATGATGCTCTCGACAGTGGCCGTGTACGGTATCTCGTAAATTTCAATCACGTTCTGCTTGGCGTCGTAGCGCCAGCGGGAGCGCACCTTGAAGCTGCCGCGGCCTGTGCGGTAAATCTCGCGCATGGCAAGCGTGTCCATGACTATCTCGCCGCCCGTCGGGAAGCCCGGCGCGGGCAGCGTGGCCATGAGGTCGCACTCCGGGTCGCGGATGTAGTTTATCGCCGTCTCGCAGAC
>CAYXVA010000097.1:0-2055 GCA_964467975.1 uncultured Oscillospiraceae bacterium
CTCGCAAACGACATCGCCCTCTCCCTCGGCGTCATGAACGTGCGCATAGCGCCGATACCCGACAAGATAAGCACCGTCGGCATCGAGGTGCCGAACAAGATTGTCAGCATCGTCTATCTGCGTGAGGTCATCGAGTCGCCGGAGTTTAAAAATGCAAAGAGCACGCTCTCCTTCGCCATCGGCAAGGACATCTCCGGCAAGTGCGTCGTCGGCAACATAGCAAAGCTGCCGCATATGCTGATTGCCGGCACGACTGGCTCGGGCAAGAGCGTCTGCCTCAACTCGCTGCTTCTGAGTCTGCTGTACAAGTCCACGCCCGAGCAGGTCAGGCTTATCATGATAGACCCGAAGATGGTCGAGCTCGGCATATATAACGGCATCCCGCACCTGTATGTCCCCGTCGTCACCGACCCGAAGAAGGCCGCGGGCGCGCTCCAGTGGGCCGTTGTCGAGATGCTCAAGCGCTACCGCCTCTTCTCCGAGGTGGGCGTGCGAGACCTCGCCGGCTACAACGCGCATCAGAAGAAGATCGGCGAGAGCACCATGCCCCAGGTCGTTATCGTGGTGGACGAGCTCGCCGACCTCATGCTTGTGGCCAGCAAAGACGTCGAGGAGAGCATCTGCCGCGTCGCCCAGATGGGACGCGCCGCAGGTATGCACCTTATCATAGCCACACAGCGCCCCAGCGCGGACGTTATCACGGGCCTTATGAAGGCCAATATACCCAGCCGCATTGCCTTCGCGGTCTCAAGCGCCATGGAGTCGCGCATAATCCTCGACAGCTCCGGCGCGGAAAAGCTGATAGGCATGGGCGACATGCTCTATTCGCCGCTGGGCAGCGGCAAGCCCATACGCGTCCAGGGCTGCTTCGTCTCCGACGAGGAGCGCGAGGACGTCATAGACTTCATCAAAGGCTCTAGCCAGGCGGAGTACTCGGACGAGGTGCTCGCCGAGATTGAGAAAGCCGCGCAGGAGAAGGACAAGTCCAAGGGCAAGGGCGACTCGGCCGCGCACTCCGACGAGCCGGCCGAGAACAACGCCTTCGCCGACTACGACGAGCTGCTGCCGCAGGCCGTTGACGTTATCTTTGACACGAAGCAGGCGAGCGTCAGCATGCTGCAGCGCCGGCTAAAGCTCGGCTATTCGCGCGCCGCGCGCCTGGTAGACCAGATGGAAGAGCTCGGCATTGTGGGCCCCTTCGAGGGCAGCAAGCCGCGCCAGGTGCTCATAACCAAGCAGCAGTGGCAGGAGATGCAGCTCCTGAACGGCACCGCGCCCACCGAGCGCAGCCAGCTTGAGGCCGAATTCGGCACCGACGCGCCGGAGGACTACGACGAATGACGCGCGCGGAGCTCAACCAGATGAGCATACTCGCCCTCGCCCACGTCGGCGACGCGGTGTATGAGCTGTATGTGCGCTCGTACCTGGCCCGGCACGGGCAGTCGAAGGTGCTGGACTTGCACCGGGCCACCGTGGCCATGGTAAAGGCGAGCGCCCAGGCGAAAGCCGCCGCCGTGATACTGCCCATGCTCACCGAAGAGGAGCGCGCCGTGTACAAGCGCGGCCGCAACAGCCACGTCAACAGCGTCCCCAAGGGAGCGAGCAAGGCAGAATACCACGCAGCCACCGCGCTCGAGGCCGTGTTCGGCTGGCTCTACCTCGCCGGGGAGACGGACAGAGCGAAGGAGCTGTTCGAAGCAGTTATCGATACGCTCAATGCCTAGTTTGCCGCGGGCCGATGCAAAGGGAGGGCGTGCTCGCCCTCCCTTTGGCATAGGCATGGCGCCGTCTCCCGCCCGCTCAGAAGGGCTCGCCGCGGCGTCAAGGACGCCGAAAAACACAGACACTACTACCGAAGGGAGTTGACCCGACATGCCTTTCGACGCGCCGCTGCTTGGCGGCCTTACGCGCGAATTGGCTGCCGCCCTTACGGGCGCGCGGATTGACAAAATACAGCAGCCCACGCGGGACTCGCTGCTGCTTTCCGTATACACGCGCGAGGGCTCGCGCCGGGTGCTTGTATCGGCGGCGGGCTCGGGCTCGCGCGTGAATTTC
>CAYXVA010000097.1:2065-6043 GCA_964467975.1 uncultured Oscillospiraceae bacterium
AATTTCACGAATGAAAAGTACGAAAACCCGGACAAGCCGCCCATGTTCTGCATGCTTTTGCGCAAACACCTGACCGGCGCGCGCATAGACGCCGTGACGCAGCCGGAGTGGGAGCGCATGCTCGTGTTCTCGCTCACGGCCCGGGACGAGCTGGGCGTGGAGTGCTCTCGCTCGCTGGTCGTCGAGCTCATGGGCCGCGCGTCGAACGTGATACTCTGCGACGAGGACATGCGCATTATAGACTGCCTCCGGCGCGTGGACTTCGGCGAGGAGGCGTACAGGCGGCTGCTGCCCGGTATGCTCTACAAGTACCCGCAAAAACCCGCGAAGCCGTGCTTTTTTGCACTCTCCCCGGACGAGCGCCGCTCGCTGGCGCTCGCAGCGCCGCGCGAGGGCGAGCCTTCCGCTTGGCTCCTGGACACGTTTTCGGTCCTCTCGCCGCTCATTGCCCGGGAAATCGCCCACCGCGCCGGGGGCTGGGAGCAGCTGGCCGAGGCCATGGACGCCCTCGCCGAGAGCGTCGAGGCCGGCGAGCTCACGCCGACGCTGGTAAAACTCGACGGCAAGGCCAAGGACTTCTCGTTCATGAGCATAACGCAGTACGGCCGCGAGGGCGTTGAAAACGTGCAGTACGAGACGTTTTCCGCACTGCTCGACGCCTTTTACGCCCAGCGCGACCGCGCCGAGCGCATGCGCCGCGCCTCGCACAACACGGTAAAGGCCGTGCGCACGCTGCGCGACCGCACCGCGCGCAAGCTCGCCAGCCAGCGCGCCGAGCTCAAGAAGAGCGAGGGCAGGGAGGAGCTGCGCCGCCGCGGCGACCTTATCACCGCCAACCTCTGGCGTGCGCAGCGCGGCGCGAGGGAGCTCGAGTGCGAGGACTACTACACCGAGGGCTGCCCGGTGGTAAAAATAGCGCTCGACCCGCTCAAGACGCCGCAGCAGAACGCCGCGCAGGCGTACAAGGAGTACCGCAAGGCCGAGACCGCGGAGAAGCACCTGACGGCGCTGATTGAGAGCGGCGAAAAGCAGCTCGACTACCTCGAGAGCGTTCTGGATGTGCTCGGCCGCGTCGAGAGCGAGCGAGACGTGCAGGAGATACGCGCGGAACTTATGTCAACCGGCGTCCTGAAGGCCCCGCGCGGCGGCAAGCAGCGGAAAGTCAAGCCGGCGGGACCGATGCGCTTTGTGTCCAGCACGGGCTATGAGATACTTGTCGGGCGCAACAACACGCAAAACGATGAGCTCACGACCAGGGCGGCCCGGCGCACGGACATCTGGCTTCACACCCAGCGCGTGCACGGCTCGCACGTTATCATACGCTGCATGGACACCGAGCCCGACGCGCAGACGCTCGCCGAGGCGGCAAGCCTCGCCGCATACTACTCCGAAGGGCGTGAAACGGGCAAGGTGCCGGTGGACTACTGCCAGGTCAGGCGAGTCAAAAAGCCCTCCGGCTCGCTGCCCGGCAAGGTGGTCTACACAGACTATCAGACGATAATCGCCGAGCCCGACGCGGCGCTGGCGGAAAAGCTCAGAGCCGGCTGAAAAGTAAAGCAAAGCGTCCCCGGACAGCTGTCCGGGGACGCTTTTTGTATGATTTACGCGCTCTCGCCGGACTGCTTTGCGAAGTTGCCGGTGTAGAGCTGATAGTACTTGCCCCGTTTTTCTATCAGTTCGTCGTGGGTGCCGCGCTCTATTATACGGCCCTGTTCCATGACCATGATGCAGTCGCTGTTGCGGACTGTGCTCAGACGGTGAGCTATCACGAAGGTCGTGCGGCCGGTCATCAGCGCGTCCATGCCGCCCTGAACGAGCTTTTCGGTGCGGGTGTCTATCGAGCTCGTAGCCTCGTCGAGTATCAGCACCGGGGGATCGGCGACCGCGGCGCGCGCTATGGCGAGCAGCTGGCGCTGGCCCTGGGAGAGGTTCGCGCCGTCGCCGGTGAGCAGGGTGTTGTAGCCGTCGGGCAGACGCTGGATGAAGCCGTCGGCGTTGGCGAGCTGGGCCGCGGCGATGCACTCCTCGTCGGTGGCGTCCAGGTTGCCGTAGCGGATGTTGTCCATGACCGTGCCGGTGAAGAGGTGCGTATCTTGGAGCACCATGCCGAGGCTGCGGCGGAGGTCTTGCTTCTTTATCTTGTTGATGTTGATGCCGTCGTAGCGGATCTTGCCGTCGGCAATGTCGTAGAAGCGGTTGATCAGGTTGGTGATGGTGGTCTTGCCTGCGCCGGTTGCGCCGACAAAGGCTATCTTCTGGCCGGGCTTTGCCCACATGGTGATGTCGTGCAGCACCATTTTGTCCGGGTCATAGCCGAAGTCCACGTGGTCGAACACGACCTCGCCGCGCAGTTTGGTGTAAGTGACGGTGCCGTTGGCCTTGTGCGGATGCTTCCAGGCCCAGACGTTGGTGCGCTCGGCGACCTCGTATATCTCGTCGTCCTCGCCCTCCTTGGCGTTGACGAGCTCGACATAGCCGTCGTCCTTCTCGGGAACCTGGTCCATGAGCTCGAATACACGCTGCGCGCCGGCGGCGGCCGTGACGACGAAGTTGACTTGCATACTCAGCTGACTTATCGGGTTTGTGAAGCTGCGGTTGAGGCCGATGAAGGCAACGACCGTGCCGAGGGTAATGCCGCCGACTCCGTTGATGGCAAGCACCGCGCCGAGTATGGCGCAGACGACGTAGCTCAGCCAGCCGATGTTGGCGTTGACGGGCATGAGCAGGTTGGCATAGGTGTTGGCCTTCGTGGCGCTGTCGCGCAGGGCGTCGTTGACTTCGCGGAATCCGGCCTTGGCCTCCTCCTCGTGGCAGAAGACCTTGACGACCTTCTGGCCGTCCATCATCTCTTCAATATAGCCGTCCACGGCGCCGAGGTCGTGCTGCTGCTTGATGTAGTACTTGGCAGAGAACTTGGTGAACCGGGCGGTGACAAAGAGCATGATGATGGCGGTGATGATGCTTATAATGGTGAGTATCGGGCTCAGCACCAGCATGGTAATCAACGTGGCTATCATGGTGATGGCCGAGTTTATCGTCTGCGGTATCGTCTGGCTCATGAGCTGGCGGAGCGTGTCGACGTCGTTGGTGTATACGCTCATGATGTCGCCGTGGGCGTGAGTGTCAAAATACTTGATGGGCAGCGCTTCCATGCGTGTGAACAGGTCGTCGCGCAGAGAGCGCATGGTGCCCTGTCCGACGTTGACCATCAGGCGGTTGTAGAGATAGGCCGCTATGACGCCGGTACCCATGATGCAGGCGAGGCGGATAATCTGATTGAGCAGCTCGGGGAAGAGGTCGGCGCCAGTGTTTACCATGGGCTCTATATAGTCGTCTACAAGCGTCTGCGGGAACGTCGCGCTGACGACGGAGCAGATTGCATTTATGATTATGCAGGCCACGACAAGGATGAAGGTCCACTTGTAGTGGGCGAGCATGTACTTGATAACGCGGTTTAGCAGAGGAAGCGAGCCCTTTATGTGACCGCCGCGTGATTTCTTCTGATTCAAGGCTTATTCCTCCTTTCACGCCGGCTGGTCGAAGTCGCCGCCGCCCTTTATCTGGCTCTCATAGATCTCCTGATAAATGGCGTTGGACTTCAACAGGTTTTCGTGCGTATCAAAGGCGTCTACGCGCCCTTCGTCGAGGACCAGGATGCGGTCGGCATCCTGAACGCTGGAGATGCGCTGGGCGATGATAATCTTGGTAGTGCCCGGTATGCTCTCGCGGAAAGCGGCGCGTATCTTCGCGTCGGTTGCGGTGTCGACAGCGCTGGTGGAGTCGTCGAGAATCAGCACTTTCGGGTTCTTGAGCAGGGCGCGGGCTATGCAGAGCCTCTGCTTCTGGCCGCCGGAGACGTTGTTGCCGCCGCGCTCTATGCGCGTGTTGTAGCCGTCCGGGAAGCGGTCGATGAACTCATCGGCGCAGGCGGCCTTGCAGGCGGCGACGCACTGCTCCTCGGTGGCGTCGGGGTTGCCC
>CAYXVA010000098.1:0-2085 GCA_964467975.1 uncultured Oscillospiraceae bacterium
CCAGCGTGAGGAGCGCCTGGACGTGCTCACCGCGCGCATGGACGAGCTGGGCCTCAGGCAGGAAGATTACTGGTGGTACCTCGATCTCAGGCGCTACGGAAGCTGCCGCCACGCCGGCTACGGTCTCGGCTTCGAGCGGCTTATCATGTACCTCACCGGCGTCGCCAACATCCGCGACGTCCTCCCGCACCCGCGCACCGTGAGCAGCGCGGACTTCTAAGCGAACCAAAGCAGGCATGCGGCTTAAACGCCGCATGCCTTTTTCTTTGCCGCAGCGCAAAAACCGCCCCGGGTTTCCCCGGGGCGGTCTGCGTTTGGTTTAAGCTCGCGCTCAGGCGGCGACGGCCTCCTCGGCGGCGTCAAAGAGACGCACGAGGACGGTGGCGCACATGGCGCGGGTGGCGCTGCCGGTCGGGTCGAACTCGGTGTCGCTCACGCCGTTCATCAGTCCGGCGTCGGTGCAGTAAGCGACAGCGTCGACGGCCTCGGCGGAGACGTCGGCGGCGTCGGCCCAGGCGAGAGAGCCGTCCTCAACGGCGGCGGCGCCGGCGTAGAGCTCGTAGGCATAGAGCATCTCGGCCAGCTCCTCGCGGGTGATAACGGTCTCGGCGCCGAAGGTCTCGCCCTCGAAGCCCTCGAGCAGGCCGTTCTGGGAGGCCCAGACCAGGGCGTCGGCGTACCAGGCGTCGTCGGCAACGTCGGTGAAGAGCTCGCTCGCGGCGCCTTCAACCTCGGGGCTGCCCTCGAGCTGATAGACCATGGTCACGAGCATGCCGCGGGTGACTGCGACGTTGGGTGCAAACTCGGTGTCGCTCACTCCGACCATCAGGCCGTTCTCGTAAGCGGCAACGACGTAGTCGTAGTACCACGCGCCCTCAGCCACGTCGGTGAAGAAGCCCGGCTCAACAGGCTCGGTGACAACAGTGATGCGGCCCTGGGGCTCGCCGTACTGCTCGGCAGTGACTTTGCCGTCGAGGACCTCGGTGATGTACTGCATTACGACTTCGTCAAGCGCAGCGCCGGTGTCACGGGCTGTGGAGACCTTGAAAGCGTAGTAGGTATCGCCGCCGGCGGCGAGGAAGTCGTTGGTGACGACGACGTAGTCGGCCTCGGGGTCAAACTCCTGGCCGTTGATGCTGGTGATGGTCACGCGGTTGATGCTGGCCGGGCCGTAGTAGGTGGAGCCGGGATACTGCTCGCCCTGGTCGTAGGCCACGGTGGTGTCAACGGTGAACTCGATGCCGGCGACCTGCGGGAAAGCGCCGACCTCGTCGGGGGTGCAGTAGGTGGAAGCCTCGAGGGCCTCGAGCAGCACGCTGCCCTTGACGTTGACATATGCGACGGTGTTGCCGAAGGGCAGAACAGTGTTGACGTCACGCTTGGTAATGTCGCCGGCAGCGATAGCGGCGCGGATGCCGCCGCCGTTGGTCAGAGCGACAACGTGATCGGTGTCAACGCCCATGTCGCCCTGATCGAGGGCGTACCAGAGCATGGCGTCGGCGATAAGGTCGCCGAGGTTGGTCTCTTCGGTGCGGTTGCCGGGGGCGCGCTCGCCGTTGAGCTCGACCTCGGTAGTGCCGATAACTTCGCCGTACTGCTCTTCGATGTCGGCGTTGACCTGGGCCGCGTAGTCGGCAACGGCCTGGACGGAGCCGGTGTAGTCGGCGAGGGCGATGTTCTCGGCGGTGATGGTGCCCTCAGCGGGGTTGATGGTGACAACGCCGATGTACTCGGCCTTGGTGCCGGTAGAGGTCAGGACGGTGCCGTTGACC
This sequence comes from uncultured Oscillospiraceae bacterium, assembly GCA_964467975.1. Taxonomy (GTDB): domain Bacteria; phylum Bacillota; class Clostridia; order Oscillospirales; family Oscillospiraceae; genus Scatomorpha. The sequence goes on from CAYXVA010000098.1 coordinate 1,773, forward strand.
ATGCCGGTGTTGTTGGTGACGGCCATGATGTCGGCCAGGGTGGAGTGGCTGTGGCTGTCGATGAACAGGTCGATGCCGCTCACGTTGTTGAGCAGGTCTATCGAGCGGTTCGGGGCGCTCTCGGAGTCGATGCCGAGGTGGCCGAGGCAGACTATGTAGTCGACGCCCTGGGCCTCGAGGGCGGCCACCTGTTCCTCGGCACAGGCGTAGAGTTCGTCCTCGGCGAGGAAGGTCACGCCGTCGAGCTTGGCGGGGTGGGCTTTGGTAGCGGTTTCAGGAGTGGCGAGGCCGAACACGCCGACGGTGGTGCCGT
>CAYXVA010000098.1:2095-6014 GCA_964467975.1 uncultured Oscillospiraceae bacterium
GGTGAACACGGTGTTAGCCGTAAAAACCGCAGAGCCGTTGCGGAACGCGTTGGCGCAGACGATGGGGAACTGTGCGTTGGCGAGGATGCTCATGAGATTGGCATAGCCGTAGTCAAACTCATGGTTGCCGATGGCGGCGAGGTCATAGCCGGCGAGGTTCATGAGCTCGATGGCAGTGGCGCCCTGGGAAACGCTGACGGTCGGGTCGCCCTGGATGTAGTCGCCGGCGTCGAAGAGCAGCACCTCAGCGCCGCGGGCCTCGTAATCGGCCTTCATAGCGGCGATCTTGGCGTAGCCGTCGATAGCGCCGTGAATGTCGTTGGTGTGCAGGATGACGATCTGGCCGGCGAGGTCGCCCGCAGGCTCCTCTTCGGTGGGCTCTTCCGCAGGAGTTTCCTCCTCAGCGGGCTCCGTGGCCTCGTCAGTGGTTTCGGTGGTTTCGGCAGAGGCGTCATCGCTGACAGCTTCCGCGTCGGCCAGAGCGCCGCCGCAAAGGGCGAACACCATGACGAGAGCCAGGAAAACAGATAACAGCTTTTTCATATCGATTCTCCTTCTGTTTAGTTTCGGCATACCCATTGTCCGGGGCAGCTTAGCAAACGTATTATACTATGCGCAATGTCAAAATGGAACACCTCTTTTAGAAAAAAACTTGTAAAATTTTCTGAGGAACAACACGACCACTCCACCATCTGGGCGCGAAAAAAAGGCGGCCGAAGCCGCCCGCATTGTACATTATCATCTATAAGCTTCTGGGACGCTTTCTTTTTTCAAGATAAAAGAAAGCGCCCCCGGAATTCCGGAATTATTAAAGACGAATTATAATAATGTGCGCTCCTGCGCGTGCGCGTACTCGCTCCCGTCGGGCGAGAGCATTATGACGTTCACCTTCGCACCCGGCACGGCGGCCGCTGCCGCGGCTCTCACCGCGCGCTCCATGCCGCCGCAGCAGGGCACGGTCATGCGCACGAGCGTGACGCTCTTTACGTTCCCCGCGGCGAATAGCTCGGTGAGCTTCGACAGGTAGTCGTAGGCGTCGAGCTTGGGGCAGCCGACCAGTATCGCGCGCCCGGCGGCGTATTTCTCGTGGAAGTCCCGGCAGGCGTAGGCCGTGCAGTCCGCGGCGACGAGCACGTCCGCGCCGTTGAGCCACGCGGCGCTCGGGGGCACGAGCCGGATCTGCACCGGCCACTGCACGGAGCTCTCTTTGGGTGTCGTGCACGCGGCGGGTTCGGACTGCGGCGCGCTGCCGCGCAGTCCCTTGAGCGAGCCGAGCGCGGCCATGCGGGCCTTGACCGCGGCCTCGTCGTAGGCCGCTGCCTCGCGCTCGATAATCTCAATCGCGCCGGCGGGGCAGCCGGGGAGGCAGTCGCCCATGCCGTCGCAGAAGTCGTCGCGGATGAGCTTCGCCTTGCCGTCTACCATGGCAATCGCGCCCTCGTGGCAGGCAGCGGCACAGATGCCGCAGCCTGTACATTTGTCCTCGTGTATTTTTACTATCTTGCGTGTCATCAAAGTTCTCCCTTGGCGTACATAATCGCCGTCACGGCGACGACGGGCGCGGTCTCGCAGCGGAAAATGCGCTCGCCCATCGAGCAGAGCGTCGCGCCCGCGCCCTTCGCCATACGCGCCTCGGCGAGAGTGAATCCGCCCTCCGGGCCGGTCACGACGCTCGCGGTCTTGAAGTCCCCGGCGGCCTCGATGGCCTCGCGCATGGGCACGCGGTCGTCGCCAGCCTCGTACATGAATAGCCAGGCGTCGGCCTTCGCGGCGGAATCGAGCATCGCGACGTAATCGTTTATATACTCTACCTCGGGGATAATGCCGCGCCCGCTCTGCTCGGCGGCGGACTGGGAGATACGGTTGAAGCGCTCGAGCTTCTTTTCCATGCTCCGCCCGTCGGGCCGCGCGATGCACCGCTCGCAGTTGAAGAACACTATGCGCTTCGCGCCCGCCTCGACGCACTTCTGTATCAGGAAGTCCGCCCGCTCGCCCTTGGGCAGCCCGGCGTACACCGTGACGTCCACGGCGGGCTCGCCCCGGCAGGGCACGACTTCAACCACCTCGGCCTCCACCTCGTCGTTTGTGCTCGTGACATAGCGGCAGCGGTAGTCCGTGCCCTTCCCGTCGCATATCACGAGTTCCTCACCCGGGCGCAGCCTGAGCACGCGCACGTGCTCGGCGTCGCGGCCGCGTATATAGGCCCGGCCGCCGTCCAAATTGGCGCCAAACATGAAAAATCTGGCCATATCTATTCCCCCAAAACTGATTATCTGTTTATCCCACGGCAAAATAGCCGTATATCTCCAATTGCGCCTTCGCCGTCGGCCCGAGCAGCCAGTCGATGACCGGCCTCGCCGGGTCGTCCGCCGGTATGTCGGCCCGTGTGACGGCGTAATAGCCGTCCGAGAGCGGGTACTCTCCGCTCGCTATGGTCTCCTCCGTGGGGCTCACGCCCTCGTAGTCGAGCATCTTGAGTTCCTCCGCCGGCCAGTTTTCATAGCCCCGCAGGTAGGTGTACAGCGTGTAACCGAGCGCGTAGGAGTTGGTCGGAGAGCCGTTCAGGCCGCCGTTGTGGTAAAACGCCACCTGCACGAGCATGCCGTCCATGGTCATCTCCAGGTAGTTGTCCTCAATCTCCGGGGCCATCGGCTCGCCGTGCAAAATGAGGTTGTCGAGCTGCGACTGGCTCCCGCTGTCGGCGTTGCGGCAGATGGGCACGAGCGCGCGGTCCGGCCCGCCGAGGGCCGTCCAGTTATTTATGCCGTTGTGCAGGTATATCTCCCGAACCTGATCGCCGGTGATGTTCTGCGCCGTGTTCTCCCTGGGCGTTATGAACACAAGCGCCTCGGCGGCAATTTTCGTGAACTCGAGCTCCACGCCCGCATCCTCGGCCTCGGCGAGCACGTCGGCGCTCGCGTAGGGCACGATTATGAGGTCGAGGTCGCCCGCGATAAGCGCGGCATAGCTCTCCTGCGCGCCCATGGCGGACATGGGATAGCCGCCTCCGCTGTAACTCGGGTGCGCCTCCTCGAACACGAGCTGGATAATCTCCAGCGCCGCGGCCGAGCCGTCGACGCGCGGGTAATTTTCCGCCGTCACGCCGTGGATCCCCTCCTCCGGCGCGCTCTGCGCCGGAAAACCGCAGGCGGAAAGGAGCAGCGCGGGTATAAAAAGCCGTTTGATACGTTTCATAGTTCTGCCCTCCACGCTTTTTGCAAATATGACTGCCACGGGCGGGCGAATGTTCCTTTAAATTATCTCACATCCGGCACGGTATTGCAAGCGGGGCATAGAATGTATCGGGAGGTCTTTACATGGACGGAACTACCCTTGACGCCCTGCGCGGCTTTGACGGCGTGTGGGGCCGCGTCACCGGCACGGCCCCGGCGGCGGGAGTAGAGCTGTGCGCGCTTATAGAGATGGCGGCAAGGCAGCGGGAGCTCTATTGCGCGCTCGCCCGCCGTTGCCCCTCGGCCTCGGGCAAACTCGAGCGCATGGCAAGGGACGAACAAGCACTTATACGCCGGTTGTGCGCCGAGAACTTCCTGCTAACGGGCGAGTGCGGCAAGTGCTCCGACGCCTGTGCGGTGGTTCGAGGCGTTTTGAGCGCGCTTCGGAGCGCGTATCTGGGCGCATGCGAGCTTGCCGTCGCGCTCGACGCCGCCGCGAACGCGGCCTCCGGCGAGCTGTGCGCCACGCTTCGCTCCCTCGCCGCGGCCGAACGCTGCCGCGAGCAGGAAATGCGCGAACTTATTTTACGCGCCATGGGCGCAAATTGCACTTGACTTTGGCGCGGAAATCATATATTATATACGGGCGCTGAACGCTAACTTAATAATTTCAATTGTTCGAGCAGCCCGTGGAGATGTCGCGTAGTTGGTCGAGCGCGCACGATTGGAAATCGTGTAGGGGTCAA
>CAYXVA010000099.1:0-5974 GCA_964467975.1 uncultured Oscillospiraceae bacterium
TTCGTCCGGGGCATTGATAGTTTTATCAGTCGTCATAGTCGCGCTCGGCTTTGAGAATGGCGCCGGAGTAGGCGTCTATCTTGTACTCGTACTCGACATAGCCGACACGGAACTCAACTTCGTAGATGGTATAGCCGTCGTCGCGGTCGAGCTCGACCTTCATGCGCGTGACGTCGCTGCTGCTCACACCGGCGTGACTGAGCGCGGTGGACTCGGCCGTGGCCTCGCCGATGAGTGTTCCGTCGGACTGGGTGCCCGTGGTGCCGCCATTGTAGGTTTTGCTCTCAAATTTGAAGATTTCGCCACTTGTCGCGTCGACTTTGTACTCATATTTCATGCCGTTGGCCGTGAACTTGAGTTCGTACACGTAACGGCCGTCCTCGCGGTCAAACTCTGCCTTGAGCCAGACGGCGTCAGAGCTACTGACTCCCGCGTGGGCGAGGGCGGCTTCCTTAGCGGCGGCCTCGCCGATATAGTTGCCCGCGCTGGGGCTGGACGTGACACCGGAGCCGTGGCTCTCGTGATGGTATTTTACCACTTCTCCGGTCAACGCGTCGATGTCGTACTCATACTCGGCGTCAGAGGTGTAGATGTCCACCTCGTAGACCATGCGTCCGTTCTCGCTGTCGAACTCCACCTTGCTGCCGGCAAGGCTGTTTACATCGAGGCCCGCATGCGCGCAGGCGGCCTCGAGCGCGGCCTGGGCGCCGATGTACGCGCCGTCGCTCGCCGTTCCGGTGGTCGTGACGCTGCTGTCGGTGATGCCGCGGGAGGAGGCGATGAGGGCGATGTCGTTTACGGAGAGGCCCACAAGGCTCTCCACCGTGAGGGTCGGGTCGGCGGCGACCAGCTTGCTTATCAGCGCGGCCTTGCCCTCGGTGATGTTGTAGCTGCTGGCGAGCTCGAGCAGGGCGGTGTCGGGCGTAACGGTCTGGGAAATGACGGAGCCGTCTATGCCGCCGGTGCCGAGCGCGGCCTCAATCATGCCTGCGACGCTGCTCTGCAGGGTGCTGGCCCTGGCGGCGTCTCCGTCGGTGACGGAGACGAGTATGGAGTTGTGAATTTCGTCGAGGTAGCCGTTGGTGAGCATGGAGCCGATGAGGGCGTTGACCGTGACCTCGAGGCTGCTGCCGGCCAAATCCATTGAGCCGAGCACTATGCGCGCGTCGTCGTTGAACGGCGTGACGGCGGTGACGGTGTCGGTCTGGTCAACGTCGATTTCAATGCTGGGGTTCACGTCGAGCGTTATGACGCTCTCGACAAGGGTCGCAGTCTCAGTGGAGGGCAGATCGCGCCCGTGACCGCTGCTGCCGAGGTTGTAGCCCACAAAGCCGCCTATTATGACGAGCACGAGCGCCGCTGCTATCGCGATGGGGACGAAGCGATTCTTCTTCCTCTCGTTCATATTTATAACCGTTCCTTTCCTGTCCTCGCAGGAGGCCAGGATTTCGTCCAGGCAGTCGGGTTTGGCGTGGGAGTACGCGTCGCGGACGCGCTCTAAAAGCCTGTTATCGTCCATGCCTTCAGCCTCCTTGCAGTGTAGATTTGAGTTTTTTGAGTGCGCGGTGATACTTACTCAGTACGGTCGGCAGCGACAGGTCCATAAGCTCGGCGATCTCGCGGTGCTTGAGCCCGGTGAGGGCGTGCAGCGAGACTATCTCGCGCTCTTCGTCCGTGAGCGCGTCCATGAGCTGCGTGAGCGTCATGGCGTCCTCGCTTGTGAATTCCGGCCTGTCGGCGAACTCCGCCATCCAGTCCTCAGGTGACATGGACACCGTCCGCCTGCCCTCGCGCAGTTTCATGAGCGCAAGGTTGCGCGCTATGCGCAGCAACCAGGCCGTGGGCTTGCCGGACGACCTGTACTGCCCGGCGCCGAGGTGCGCCCGGACAAAGGTCTCCTGCATGACGTCCTCGGCGTCGTGCGCATTCTTGAGGATACTCAGCGCGTAGCCGTAGACTGCCTCGCTTGTGAGCTCGTACAGCCGGCCGAGCGCGCCGGTGTCGCTCTGCGCCATGCGGGCCAGGCAGCGGTCCAGCTCTTCGGCGCTGCTCCCGGACAGCTGCGCCGTTTGGACCAAGAGTAAAGTAAACATTCTTGTTTCCCGCCTCTACACTAACAATGCGCCGGCAGCGCGTTTTATTGCGCGCCGGGCAAAAAAATTTTACCTCAATTATACCGCACCGATTATTGCTCGTAAAGTGCATATTTCCGCGCCCGCGGGCTCAAACTAGGCATACCACTTATCTGGAGGTATGTACATGCACACTCGTAAATACGCAGCTATGGCCGCCGCGCTCGCCTTTGCGCTGATCCTGCCGATAGGCACGGCCCTGGCCGTCTCGGGGGCACCCGTGGCCGAGAACCTTGAGCTCACGACCTACCGCAACGTCTGCGTGGGCGGAACGCTCTCAGCCGTCGACCCGGAGGGCGACGCCGTGACTTTTGAGATAACAACCGAGCCCAAGAAGGGCACGGTTGAGCTCGCAAGCGACGGACAGTTCGTATACACGCCGGACGCCAACCGCAAGGGCCGTGACTACTTCGGCTACCGCGCCATCGACGAGACCGGGGCGAGGAGCCAGGAGGCCACAGTCATCATCAACATTGAAAAACAAAAGACCCAGACCACCTATGCCGATATGACCGGCCACCCGGATGCGTACGCCGCCACCGCGCTGGCTGAGTACGGCATTTTCACCGCTGAGACCGTCGGAGGGGTGCAGGTGTTCTCGCCTGAGCGTGAAGTTACGCGCGGCGAGTTCCTCTCCATGTGCATGACGCTCGCCGACGAAAAGTTGCTCACCGGCGTCGCCGCCACCGGCTTTGCCGACGACGCGGACATCTCAGTTTGGCTGAAGCCCTATGTTGCGACGGCGCTTATGGACGGTGTCGTGAGCGGCTACGGCGTAGACGGCGGGGCCGTGTTCGAGCCAAACGAGCCCATCACGCGCCAGGAGGCAGCCGTGATGCTGGATAACGTCCTCGACACCACCGACGTCGCCGCCACGGCGTTGACGGTCTCTGTGGCCGACTGGGCCGTGCAGGCCACGTGCAATCTTGCGGCCTGCGGCGTGATAACCGAGGGCACAGCCTTCTCAGAGCCGCTCACGCGCGCCGACGCAGCGGAGATGCTCGTGCGCGCCATAGGCGTGCTCGACGCCAGAACAAACTGACAGGATATTATGCTTGACGCACCCACGAGAGCGGGTGCGTCAACTTTTTATGCAATTCAATATTAAGGGGCGCTCTTTGCTGTTGCGGCTTTACTCACACCAAGCCGTTTGCGGCGAGAAATTCGGCGGCGACCTCGGCAGGCTCACGGCCCGCCTCGTCGACCTGGTAATTCATGTTCTGCATGACCTCGTCCGTAAGCAGGACGGAGAGGGAGTTGATGACTTCCTCGATTTCAGGGTACTCCTCGAGCACCGAGGCGTTGACCAGAGGGACGGCGTTATACGGCGGGAAATAGCCGTCCGTGTCCTCGAGCACGACGAGGCCGTACTTGACCAGCAGCCCGTCGGTCGCGAAGGCGTCGACGGTGTCAACTTCGCCCTGTTCGAGGGCTATGAAGCGCGCCGAGCCGTCTATGCTGACGGTGCGCTTGAAGTTGAAGCCGTATTTGGCGAGCAGTCCGGGCAGGCCGTCGTCCGGGCGGTTCTGGAACTCCAGCGTGGTGCCGATGATGAGCTTGCTGTCGCACTTTTCGAGGTCAGCAATCATGACGAGGCCGTACTCCTCTGCGGTCTCCGGACTGACGGCGAGGGTGTAGGTGTTGTTGAGCGGGGCCTTGTCCAGCACCACGATGTCGTAGTTGCTGAGCATCTCGTCCTTGCACTCGGCATAGACTGCCTCAGTGTCGGCTTCGGCCGCGTGGCCGAGCAAACTGACGTAGATGGTGCCGGTGTAGTCAGGATACATGTCTATCTCCCCGGCCTTGAGCGCTTCGTAGCAGACCTTAGTGCCGCCGAGGTTGTCCTCAACGGTGACGTCGATATCCGTGTGCGCCTCTATCATCTGCCCGTACAGGTGGGCGAGGATGATGTTCTCCGTGAAGTCCTTGCTGCCTATGGTGATGCTTCTTTCGCTGCGGTTGGCGAGGTTTGAGTAGACGGCGTTGCCCACCATGACCACGAGCAGCGCGGCCACGACGCCGAGGGCTATCTTGCTGCACGTGCGGCGGCGCTTGAGCTGCTCTTTGGACGTGTTGAACTGCTTTTGCAGGCTCACGGGCGTGACGAGCTTTTCGACGAGCCCCATGAGGAAGTCGACGGCCAGGGCGAGTATGCACGCTGGTATGGCTCCGGCGAGAATCTGCACGTTGTTGACCGTGCGTATGCCGGAGAACACGAGGTAGCCGAGGCCGCCTGCGCCGATGAACGCCGCCATAGTCATAAGCCCCACCGCCGTCACCGCGCTGATGCGCACACCGGCCATAATGACTGGGAGGGCCATAGGAATTTTGACCTTGCAGAGTACCTGCCACTTGGTCATGCCGATGCCGGCCGCGGCCTCGACGAGTTGCGCGTCTATGTTCGTGATGCCCGTGTACGTGTTCTTGATGATAGGCAGCAGTGAGTACATCGTGACCATCACGACCGCGGGCAGAGTGCCGATGCCCAGCAGCGGTATGGCGAGGCCCAGCAGGGCCATGCTCGGTATAGCCTGCACCACGTTGGCCACGCCTATCACGGGCTTGCCCAGCTTGCGCACATAGCTCACGAGAATGCCCAGCGGTACGCCGATGAGTATCGAGAGCCCCACGGCGATAGCGGTCATCTCAATGTGCTCAACGGTCAGGGAGAGTATCTGCCCGCTCTGCTCAACAAAGTAATTGATGAGGCTCATTGTCAGCTCACCGTCCTTTCGCCGGGCTCCGTGAGGAACTGGCGGCTGAGCGTGGATACCAGGCTCGAGTTTGTAAGCAGGCCCACGAGACGGTCGTCCTTATCGAGCACGGGCACGGAATTGACGTCGCTCTCCTGTATGCCGCGCAGCACGTCGACGATGTTGTCGCTCTCCCGCGCGGTGTAGCGCACCGGCTCCATAATCTCTGTCGCGGGAATCGCGCCGTCCGGCGCGCGGAACAGGCAGCGCCTTGTTATCATGCCGCACAGGTGCCTGTCCCCGTCGATGACAAGGAGCGAGTCTATGTGGTGGTCGCGCATGCGCTTTATGCAGCGGTTGCGGCTGAGCTCGCCGGGGCACGTTATCGGGGACTTTATCATAAAATCGGACACGCGTATATATTCCGGCGAGTCCCAGATGCGTCCTACGCCGACGAAACCGGCGATGAAGTCGTCCGCCGGGTGGCGTAGTATCTGCTCGGGCGTGTCGAACTGCAATATGCGCCCGCCGCGCATGATGCAGATGCGGTCGGCTATCTTTATCGCCTCGTCCATGTCGTGGGTGACAAAGACCATGGTCTTTCCCAGGCGTTCGTGCATTGCGACCAACTCGTCCTGCAGGTTACTGCGGGTCACGGAGTCAAGGGCCGAGAACGGCTCGTCGAAAAGTACGACCTCCGGGTCGTTCGCCAGCGCGCGTATGACGCCGATGCGCTGCTGCTGGCCGCCGGAGAGCTCAGCCGGGTAACGGTCGAGGTATTCGCCCGGGTCGAGTTCTACCGTCTCCATGAGCTCGCGTGTTTTGCGCGCAATCTCATCAGGGTCCCTTTTGGCCAGGCGCTCGATTATTTCAATGTTCTCACGTATCGTCATATGCGGGAACAGGCCGCCTTGCTGTATGACGTACCCAATCTTCCGGCGAAGCTGCACTTTGTCCAGCGGCTCAATGTTTTTGCCGTCGATGAGTATTTCGCCGCTTGAGGGCGCTATCAGACGGTTTATCATCTTGAGCGTCGTAGTTTTACCGCAGCCGGAAGGGCCGATGAGTACCGTCAGCTCGCCCGTACGAATCTCAATGGAGATATCTTACAGCACAACATTGCCTTTAAAGTCTTTGGTCACGTGTCTA
>CAYXVA010000100.1:0-4605 GCA_964467975.1 uncultured Oscillospiraceae bacterium
GGCGGTCATGACGCCCTTGACGATGGCGGGAAGTGGCGATTTCGCGGCAAGTTCGGCGAGGTCGGCGGGGCTCTTGGGCCCGGCCTCGCTCGCGGCGGAACCCATGTTGGCATATGCCGCCGTGTCCACGTCGCAGGCAATCGCCGGGCATCCGGCCTCGACGCACTGCTCGGCGCGGGCGATTATCTTGCCGTTGTCGCGCCAGGGCTTTACCGTGGGCACACACCAGCCGCCGTTGGCCTTCGCGGCGTTCAGCCCCAGCTCGAACTGCACGCCCAGGGCGTTGTCGCCGGTGAAAGGCAGTATGCCCGCGGCTTTGGAGCCCGCCACGGCCATATTCGACCACTGCTCGTCGTTTATCGCGCCGTTGTAGTTGTGACTCATGCCGCCGATAGGCGCAAGACACACGGGCGCGGCGAGCTTGACGCCGAAGAGCTCGGCCGACGTGTCGGGCTCCCAGGCCTCGTGCAGCGTGTCCATGCGCACCTTCACGCGCTCCAAGAACTCGGTGCACGCCGTCCACGCCGAGCCGTCGCCCATCGCGCCGACGCCGGGGATCTCGCCACGGCAGGCCCGGCCGTTGCAGACGGGGCAGGCGCGGCAGTTCGGGGCCATAAGAGAGCGTGCCTTCGCCCAGATCTCATCCAAAGTCATTTTCCGTCCTCCTGTCTCATTTCTCTCTAATTTTTATCACATGGAGCCTATCAGCGAGACTATGACGTTGCCGACGGCGTCGGCAAACTGGCTGATATGGCGTATCCTGACGAGTTCGCGGCCGTATATTTTCCTCGCGTTGGGCAGGTCATCCTCCTCGCCCGTAAACACGCACATGACGCGCACGCCCATGCGGCGCAGCTTCTCCACCTCGGACGACGAGTCGGCCACGCCGGCCTCGCCCTGGTACTCGCGCCGCTTGCCGTCCGCGCCGGCGACCTTGTTTATGTCGTTCGGGCTGCAGTCGGAGAGCGTTATGAGCAGCCGGTTTTCGTACTGCGTGCCGGAGAGCATGTAGTTTGCCGCGCGCAGCGCGAGCCCGTCGCGGTTGAAGCCCGCGGCGGAATAGTCGAAGATGGCGCCGTTTTTGTCGGGCTCGTTGTAGTCGCGGTATATCCGCACGACCGTGCATGTGCCCACGGAGCAGAACGAGTAGACGCGCACGGGCACGCCGCAGCGCGTGAGGCTCTCGGCTAGAATGTACGCCTGCGCCGCCACGCTCTCCTGGCGCTGGAGCTGCGAGGCCGAGCCGTCGAGCAGCAGATCGACCGAGAGCTCGGTGTCCGTCGTGCGCTCGTGCTTTTGAAAGATGCGCCCGTCGCCCAGATACACCGCGCGCCACACGCTCCGCGCGTCGAGCTCGCCGGCTTGGGACTTTATCATCGCGTCGTCGAGGTGGACGAGGATGCAGTTGCGCACCTTCTCCGTGAGGCGTATTATGGCCAGGCGGTGCGCCGTGAGGCCGTCGTTGAAGTATTTGCGGTTGGCCTCGCCCTGACGCTTGGACGTCCGGCGCTGTAAGAGCGCCTCGCTGTCGCGGACTTCGTCGTTGGAGAGCGCGCCGCGCGTGAAGTGCAGCATGCAGCCCGAGTGCTTGTCGCGGCAGAGCCGGTCCTCGATATTTTTGACGTCGCCCGGCGAGTACATGCTCTCGCCGAAACACTCCGAGACATACTCCCTGAGCTGCTCGGGGCTCTTTTCGCCGGTCATGCGCGCAAAGGCGCTCACCCGTCCGTGTTTGGTCACTTTGACGTCGCCCGTGCGCACGCGCGCGCCGAGCGTGTACTTGCGCCGTCCAAAGCTGCCCAGGAACTGCGGCAGCTTGCTGAGGCTCTCACGCCTGAGCATGCCGCCCGTGACGCCGAAATATTCAGCGAGGATGCCGCGCATGCGCTCGACTATCTGCTCGCTTGTGAGCTCCGGCGGGAACTCGAGCTGGCCGAGCAGCCGCTCCTCGCGCTCTATGAGCTTGTGGCGCTCGCCGAGGGCGCGGCGGTAGTGCTCGAGCTTTACGCGGTCGGCGAGGGGGAAGTCGAGCTCGTTTTTGCCCTCGGCCTGCTTTAACACCCCGCGGGCGTAGCCCTGGCGCAGCAGCCGCAGCGCCGGGCGATCTCCCACCGCGCGCAGATAGGCGCAGTTTTCAAGCCCCGTCCAGAACAGGTCCTCATAGACCTCGCCGTGAGGGGCGTTCTCCATGCCGTCGAGCAGCTTGCGTATGACGGCGTAGTCGTAATATTTGTACACCGCGCCGACGATGCTGTTCATGTACACGTCGGCGCTGCCGTCGGCGTCGTAGGCCCTGGACGTGGGGTGCAGGCTGTAGTCCCCGGCGGCGTTCCAGATAAGGTTTGTCGCGCGGCGCTCCTCGCGCTCGAGCTCGTATTCGGTGAGCATATCAATCGAAGAGCCCGCCGCGTCCCAGGTCGGCGGGGAAACGCGAGGCGACGACGTCCTCGACCAGCTTGCGCTCGAAGGGGTCGAAGGCCTTGTTCACGATGCCCATGCGCAGCGCGTCGACGGCGTTCAGGCCGCGCGCCATCAGGTCCACGGCACTCATGAGGCCGCGCAGGTCGAGGGCCTTGGTGGAGATCTCAGCGCTGTTAACCTTGCGGCGCAGCTCCTGATAGAGCTGCGCGAACTGCTCGGCCCACTCGTCCTTGAGCTCAGGGTGCTCGCGCTTGAGCAGCTTCTTGAGGTTTTCCTCGGTTATCGGCGGCATCTCTATGACGACAAAGCGGCTCACGAGCGCCTCGTTGAGCTCGCGCGTGCCGGCGTAGCCGTAGTTCATCGTGGCGATGAAGCGCGTGGCGTCGTCCATCTCTATACGGTCGTAGCCCGGCACGTCGATTATGCGCCGGAAGTCCAGCGTGGCGTGCAGCACGGCCAGCGACTCGTTTTTGGCCATGTTTATCTCGTCGAGAATGCCGAAGCCGCCCATAGTGGCGCACTGCGTTATCGGGCCGGGGCGGAAAGTGACCTCCCCGTTTTTAAAGGTGTCTGTGCCCACGAGCGAGGCCGCGTCCGTGTTGATGTAAAAGCTGATGTCCCAGCTCGGCCGGCCAAAGGCCGCGGCCAGGTTCTCGGCCAGGACGTTCTTACCCGTGGCCTTGGGGCCCACGAGCAGCAGGTTTTCGCCGCAGAGCAGCGCGGTAGCCGCCGCCTCCCAGATCTCGCGGCCGTAATAGTCAAAGCGCGGCCTGTCCGTTACCCTGCGCTCCGCCGCACCTGGCACAGGGTGCGAGTAGCGCCACGCTTCTATTTCTGAAATAATCTCGGGGTCTATGCCTTCTTGGCGCAGAAAGTCAAGCATGAGTACAACCTCCCGGAAATTTTTCTCGCTGTCACGAAAAATTTTATCACGTTTTTCAGATATGTCAAAGCAATATTATACACCCCTCGGAAGGCAAAAAAGGCGCCCGCGTTTGAGCGGACGCCACTTAATACTTTACGTGCTTTCCCAGGCAAGGCCTCATACCGGTGCCCGGATGGAGTCGGGAGGCCAAAATTGCAGCGGATTATAAGAAGAAGTCGTATATTTGGCCGCCCAGGACGAACAGCATGCCTATCGGGGTGACAAACTTGAAGCAGAAGTTGAAGAAGCCGTATCCCCAGAACTTGTGGCCGTTCTGTTCGCACTCCGTGACGACCAAATCCCTGGTTTTCCACTTCCAGCCTATTAGAGCGGCCATGCACAGCGCACCAAGCGGCATCAGTATGCCCTCGGATATGACGTCAAAGAAGTCGAGCCAGCAGTCTATGAACATAGGGACGCCTTCAGCCGTCTGATAGCCTAACAGCTGGTACGGAGACAGGAAAGCCGCACCACCACCGCCCAGCGCGTCAAGCGCAACAGGCAAGCCGACGATAAGGGAGAGGACGGCCGCGACGCACATGATGGTCGTGCGGTTGGGCTTCTTGCCCTTTTCACGATCGGCATCTATGCGCCAGGTGACTATGGCCTCAAACAGCGAGATGGACGAGGTGACCGCCGCGATGAACACGAGGAAGTAGAAGAGGAACCCTACGAAGCTGCCGAAGCTGCCCATGCTCAAAAATACATTCTGCATGGTGTTGAACAGCAGACTCGGACCTTGCCCGTACTCCATACCGAAGGCCGCGCAGGCGGGCAGTATGGCGCTGGCCGCCATGAGGGCTATGAGCGTGTCGCAGCCGGGGATTATGAGCGCATTTTTCTGCAGGTCCTCTTTCTTGTCAAGGTAGGAGCCGTAGGATATCATGGCTCCCATGCCGAGCGAAAGCGAGAAGAACATCTGGCCCGCTGCCGTCTTTAGGACATCTAAGAAGCCTGAGACGGTAGAAATGGGCTCGAAGTTCGGGGTGAGCATGAACTTATATCCCTCGCCGGCGCCGGGCTGCACCGCGACGTAGATGATGACGAATAGCAGCATGAAGAACAGAGCCGGCATAGCCACCGTGCAGAACTTCTCGATGCCGCCCTGTATGCCGCCCATGACGATAACAACATTACAGACTATGAACAGCACGTGGAAGAAAACCATGCCGCTGTAGTCGTAGAGTATGTGGCCGAAGAAACTGCCTTCCTGTCCGGCAAAGCCGTCTATGCCCATTATCTGGAACAGGAAGCCGAGC
>CAYXVA010000100.1:4615-5972 GCA_964467975.1 uncultured Oscillospiraceae bacterium
GAACATATAGCGCATGACAAGTCCGCCGAGGACGTTGTAGAACGCCAACAGGCAGAACGCGGCAAGTATGCCGAGCAAGCCTATCCATTTGTACTTCTTACCGAGCGCGGCATAAGCGCCAACGGCGCCTAGGCCGGTCTTGCGACCTATGGACAGTTCGCCGAGCATGACAACCACGCCGACGAAGACGACGAGGAGCAGATAGATTACAAGAAACACGAAGCCTCCGTTGCTGCCCATCTTGTACGGAAAGCCCCAAATGTTGCCAAGGCCGACCGCAGAACCGACTGCGGCCATTATGAAGCCGAAATTTGAACCCCATGAACCGCGATCATGTTCCATGTGCTGAGAATTTTCAGACATTACTTTTCCCTCCCATATTTTTGTTTTCCGCCGGTGTTCCCGCACCGCCGGTGTTCCCTATCCATCCAGACGAGTATCAAACATTTCGCCTGTTGATAATACTTTACACCAAAACTAAAACTTTTACAAGACTTTCATCACCTCCCCGAATCACTTTATTCATTTTAGCTCAAAAATCGTTGAATAAAGGCCATGATTATTCAAATATTTGTTCAAATTGCTCAATTGGCAAAGAATTCACCAGTTAAATTTTAAACCTACAGACGAATAAATAGCAGAAATTCTCAAAATTCCGTCATCGCGGCCCAGCGCTGACCAGCGACGCAAACAAGATACACTTGACTTTGGCGGTTAATATTGTATAATTAGTAAACCGGCGCTGTTTTTTGGCCGGACTGGAAACTTAGGAGGAATCCAAAAATGACATATGAGATGGACATCGCCGGGTTAAAACGGGAGCTGCCGCTCTGCCGTGTAACGGACGACCTGTACATCGGTGCGTTCGTGATGTTCGGAGATGTCGAGCTCACGGTGCACTGTGCCGCAGAGCTGCTCAAGAGGGCCCCGGAGTACGACTACATAATTGCTCCGGAAGCCAAAGCCATACCGCTGCTCTATGAAATGGCCCGCCAGTCGGGCGCGGAGAAGTACTTCCTGGCACGCAAGGGCGCGAAGGCCTATATGACCGGCGTGTTTGAAGTCGAAGTGCGCTCTATAACCACCATGCACATTCAGAAGCTGGTCATAGATTCAGCCGACGCCGAGCTTATCCGCGGCAAGCGCATGCTCATCATTGACGACGTTATCTCCACGGGCGAGAGCCTGCATGCCATGGAGGAGCTTGTGACGCGCGCAGACGGCATCATTGCCGGCAAAATGGCCGTCCTGGCCGAAGGCGACGCCTACAACCGCACGGACATAATCACTCTGGGCAAGCTGCCGCTCTTCAACTCCGACGGCACGCCTAAGAATTGATAATGTATATTTTAATTAG